>NZ_JBWXGB010000019.1:0-493 GCF_059900845.1 Lactobacillus sp. CA30L | reverse complement strand
TGCGGCTGGATCACCTCCTTTCTAAGGAAGCGAATAGGCCAAAGAGCAGGAGACTGCTAATAAGAAGCCTAGGAGCAAGGAAGCACATGGAGCGAAGACATTGTTTAGTTTTGAGGGTAGTACCTCAAGAAAAGAAGAGCAGTAAGATACGCGAAGAAGACGGGCCTATAGCTCAGCTGGTTAGAGCGCACGCCTGATAAGCGTGAGGTCGATGGTTCAAGTCCATTTAGGCCCATAGGCAAGCGTAGGCTAGTCTAAGAAAAGAATAACAAATGGGGGGCTTAGCTCAGCTGGGAGAGCACCTGCTTTGCAAGCAGGAGGTCATCGGTTCGATCCCGTTAGCCTCCATTGGACAGAGATGTCCAGAGTTAGTACATTGAAAACTGAATATAATCCAAGAAAAAACCGAGAAACAATCAACAAATCAAAAGAGATAAGAGATTGCACGAGCGACTTAAAAGAGAAGATCTTAGAAGTAAGGTCAAGAAAAGAA
>NZ_JBWXGB010000018.1:0-542 GCF_059900845.1 Lactobacillus sp. CA30L | reverse complement strand
ACCCTCTACTGCGACAGTCATTGCTTTTTGACCACCAGCGATGAGGCCTTGAACCATCTCTGGCTCGACGCCAAAAGTTGGTACGCATTCGGCTGCATCTAAGACACCTAACCGACCACTCGTACCAGCGCCCATGTAGATCAAGCGGCCGCCTTGATTGAAGCTTTTGATGATGGCTTCTACCACTGGTTCAATGGCTGCTAATTCTTGACCCACTGCCATTGCAACTTTTTGGTCTTCTTGATTCATTTTTTGTAAAGCTTCTTTGACACTCATCTCATCTAAGTCCATTGTATTTTCATTTCTACGTTCAGTTGTTAAGTTTTCTAAATTCATTCTCTATCGTTCCTTCCGTGACTAGCGTAAATTGATTGCCTGCCTTGATTAACGGCAATATCGTTTGATCTTTTTCAATAATTCGTGTAATCGTATTGACTTTTTCATCTTTCGGCAAGTCCACAAGTGTGACTTGAATTTCTCCCATATAGCGACCATATTTTTCATTATCAATCGTTACGGTTCCCACTGGACGTGCTTCAGTC
>NZ_JBWXGB010000017.1:0-1363 GCF_059900845.1 Lactobacillus sp. CA30L | reverse complement strand
CACTTTTTAGTGATTTGCCTGCTTTTTGTCTCTACTGAATTGCGGTTGATGGTCCCAGCTGCCCCTTGGGGCCACTTCCGGTGCCAATATTTACTCAAGTTCATGGTCATAAGCATTAAACCTAGGTCATTTTCGACCTTTGCTTGCCCTCGGAGGTGGGTTCGCCGCATGCCAAAAACGTTCTTCAAGTGACCAAAGACGGGTTCCACGTCAATCTTGCGTTGGCCGTAGATCCGTTTGCCAGTCTTGCTTTGAAGCGCTGCTTGAGCGCTGGCTTTAAAGTATTGCCAGGTCGGGTTATAGTTAAGGCGGCGCTGGTGGCCACTGGGCGTCTTAGCCAAAGCCGTTTGGGCTGGACTTAGTTGAAACTCGTCTGCCTCATAGACTTTAAATTGCCGAGTAAAGCCGTAGCGGTCACGCCTGGTGGAATAATGTTTGAAGGAGAAGCGCACGCCCTGGTGGTCCAGGTAGTAATCATCTTGCTCATTATAGTGCCAGTTGCTGGGCTTGGTCGGGTCATTGCGGTACTTACGCTTCTGTTCTTTTTCATAAGTAGTGTAGGGAATATAGCACTGCTTGTGAAAGTAATCGGTTAACTGGGCATAGTTGTATTCGCTGCCGTAGCCGGCATCGGCGACAATCGGGTCAAAGTCTGCCAAAACCGGCAGCTGCGCTAAAAAGGGCACCAGGGTTCTGGTGTCAGTCGGATTAGGATACAGGGCATAGTCGATGACGTATTGGTTGCTAGTCGCAATCTGCAGGTTATAACCGGGCTTCAGCTGACCATTAAGCATCGGGTCTTCCTTCATGCGCATGAAGGTGGCATCGTGGTCGGTCTTGGAGAAGCTGTTGCGGCCCTTAAAGGTCTGCTGGTATTGTTCATACTTTTGGGCGCGGGGCTGGTAGTCGCGGCGAATTCGGTGGAGCAGTTTCTTTAACCGGCGCCGTTTCTGCTTGCGCCTGGATCCACCCGGAATTGCTTGCGGTTCCCGTTCAATGGCCTGATTGAGCTGGTCCACTTTGGCTTCAACTTCATTAGCCAGTTGGTTTAAGCCCTGACTGCTTTGGACTTCCTCTGCCGCCATGGCCTTGACTACTTCTTCTTCCACTAATTCTTGATAAAGGGCTAATGCCTCGCCCTGCAGCTTGGTCTGGAAGCGGTCGACGGCCTTCTTCCAGACAAAAGAGTACTTGTTGGCATCAGCTTCAATTTTGGTGCCGTCAATAAAGAGGGCGTGCTCATAGAGTAAGCCCTCTTCTTGAAGCAGATTGTTAAAGTAGAGAAAGCACTGCTTAATCAGCTGGTTAGCGTGCGGGCTAGAGCGAAAATTATTAATGGTATGATAGGACATGGTCTGCTGGT
>NZ_JBWXGB010000015.1:0-3237 GCF_059900845.1 Lactobacillus sp. CA30L | reverse complement strand
AAAGCACGGCAGCGTCCTACCCTCGCAGGCAGTCTCCCACCAACTACTCTCGGCGTGAAGAAGCTTAACTACTGTGTTCGACATGGTTACAGGTGTTTCCTTCTTGCTCTTGCCACCGTACTTTTCTTTTTTTGAGTTCTTACACTCAAAACTAAATATAATCCTTTTTGAAAAAACCTTCCACAATCTCCTTGATTGCACGCGCTTTTGGTCAAGTCCTCGACTGATTAGTACTAGTCCGCTCCAAACCTCACGGCTCTTCCACTCCTAGCCTATCTACCTCATCGTCTTTGAGGTGTCTTACTACTTTCGTATGGGAAATCTCATCTTGAGGGGGGTTTCGCACTTAGATGCTTTCAGCGCTTATCCCTTCCATACGTAGCTACCCAGCTATGCCCTTGGCAGAACAACTGGTACACCAGCGGTATGTCCATCCCGGTCCTCTCGTACTAAGGACAGCTCCTCTCAAATTTCCTACGCCCACGACGGATAGGGACCGAACTGTCTCACGACGTTCTGAACCCAGCTCGCGTGCCGCTTTAATGGGCGAACAGCCCAACCCTTGGGACCTACTTCAGCCCCAGGATGCGACGAGCCGACATCGAGGTGCCAAACCTCCCCGTCGATGTGAACTCTTGGGGGAGATAAGCCTGTTATCCCCAGGGTAGCTTTTATCCGTTGAGTGATGGCCCTTCCATGCGGTACCACCAGATCACTAAGCCCGACTTTCGTCCCTGCTCGAGTTGTCGCTCTCGCAGTCAAGCTCCCTTATACCTTTACACTCTGTGAATGATTTCCAACCATTCTGAGGGAACCTTTGGGCGCCTCCGTTACTCTTTAGGAGGCGACCGCCCCAGTCAAACTGCCCATCTGACACTGTCCCATGCCTCGCTTAGAGGCCCTGGTTAGAGCAGCCATCAAACAAGGGTAGTATCCCAACATTGCCTCTGATAATACTGGCGTACTATCTTCTCTGGCTCCTACCTATCCTGTACATGTTTAACAGCTGCCCAATATCAAATTGCAGTAAAGCTCCATGGGGTCTTTCCGTCCTGTCGCGGGTAACCCGCATCTTCACGGGTATTATAATTTCACCGAGTCTCTCGTTGAGACAGTGCCCAAATCATTACACCTTTCGTGCAGGTCGGAACTTACCCGACAAGGAATTTCGCTACCTTAGGACCGTTATAGTTACGGCCGCCGTTTACTGGGGCTTCAGTTCAAAGCTTCGGCTTGCGCCTAACCTCTCTCCTTAACCTTCCAGCACCGGGCAGGTGTCAGCCCCTATACGTCGTCTTTCGACTTTGCAGAGACCTGTGTTTTTGATAAACAGTTGTTTGGGCCTATTCACTGCGGCTGGCTTTTACACCAGCACCCCTTCTCCCGAAGTTACGGGGCGATTTTGCCGAGTTCCTTAACGAGAGTTCTCTCGCTCACCTTAGTGTTCTCCACTCGACTACCTGTGTCGGTTTGCGGTACGGGTACGATATCTCTTGCTAGAAGCTTTTCTTGGCAGTGTGACTCTAGAACCTTCGCTACTTTGATTTCGCTCCTCATCACAACTTGTGCTTACTGGTAAAAAGCATTTGACTCTTTCCCACACTTGTTGCTTAAACATGGACGTCCAGCGCCATGCGTTCTTTGCCTCCTGCGTCCCTCCGTTGCTATTAACGATTTATCGCAGTACAGGAATTTCTACCTGTTGTCCATCGACTACGCCTTTCGGCCTCGCCTTAGGTCCCGACTTACCCTGGGCGGACGAGCCTGCCCCAGGAAACCTTAGTCTTTCGGCGGATAGGATTCTCACCTATCTTGCGCTACTCATACCGGCATTCTCACTTCTAAGCGCTCCACTTATCCTCTCGATTAAGCTTCTCCGCTCTTAGAACGCTCTCCTACCACGTACACTTTCATGTACATCCACAGTTTCGGTACTATGCTTAGCCCCGGTAAATTTTCGGCGCAGCGTCACTCGACTAGTGAGCTATTACGCACTCTTTTAATGATGGCTGCTTCTAAGCCAACATCCTAGTTGTCTACGCAACTCCACATCCTTTTCCACTTAGCATAGATTTTGGGACCTTAACTGGTGATCTGGGCTGTTTCCCTTTCGACTACGGATCTTATCACTCGCAGTCTGACTCCAGTGCGCCGATATCTGGAATTCGCAGTTTATCTGAATTCAGTAACCCTTGATGGGCCCTTCGTCCAAACAGAGCTCTACCTCCATTATCGCTTCTCGCACCAGGCTAGCCCTAAAGCTATTTCGGAGAGAACCAGCTATCTCCAAGTTCGTTTGGAATTTCACCGCTACCCACAACTCATCCCCGCAATTTTTAACTTACGTGGGTTCGGTCCTCCAGTGCGTTTTACCACACCTTCAACCTGGTCATGGGTAGGTCACTTGGTTTCGGGTCTACATCAACTAACTATTCTCGCCCTCTTCAGACTCGCTTTCGCTACGGCTCCGTCCTTTTATGACTTAACCTCGCTATTTAACGTAACTCGCCGGTTCATTCTACAAAAGGCACGCCATCACCCTTTAACGGGCTCTGACTACTTGTAGGCACACGGTTTCAGGTTCTCTTTCACTCCCCTTCCGGGGTTCTTTTCACCTTTCCCTCACGGTACTGGTTCACTATCGGTCACAAACTAGTATTTAGCCTTGCGAGATGGTCCTCGCTGCTTCAATCGGAATTCCTCGTGTTCCGACCTACTCAGGATCCTGCTCGACGTCCGCGGGATTTCGCTTACGGGGCTCTCACCCTCTCTGGCTTACCTTCCCAGGTAATTCTGCTATCCCTTGCACTATCTTCTTGCAGTCCTTCAACCCCAAATGATAAATCATCTGGTTTGGGCTCTTTCCTCTTCGCTCGCCGCTACTAAGGAAATCGATTTTTCTTTCTCTTCCTGCAGCTACTTAGATGTTTCAGTTCACTGCGTCTCGCCCTAATAAGCTATTGATTCACTTATTAGTAATGCATCTTCATGCACTGGGTTCCCCCATTCGGAGATCTCCGGATCATTGCTTACTTACTGCTCCCCGAAGCCTTTCGTGGTTCGTCACGTCCTTCTTCGCCTGTTTGTGCCTAGGCATCCACCGTGCGCCCTTCTTTTCTTGACCTTACTTCTAAGATCTTCTCTTTTAAGTCGCTCGTGCAATCTCTTATCTCTTTTGATTTGTTGATTGTTTCTCGGTTTTTTCTTGGATTATATTCAGTTTTCAATGTACTAACT
>NZ_JBWXGB010000014.1:0-5933 GCF_059900845.1 Lactobacillus sp. CA30L | reverse complement strand
GCCCCAAGGGGCAGCTGGGACCATCAACCGCAATTCAGTAGAGACAAAAAGCAGGCAAATCACTAAAAAGTGGTTTGCCTGCTTTAGTTTATTAAGTCAAAGGATCTAGTTTTTTCCCAGACTCTTTGCTTGGCTAAAAAATGCTCTATTTTGAGACAATTTACCGAAACTTTAGGCAATTTTAGCAGTTTCATTAATTTAATTCTCTGGTGTTCTGAGAAAAATAGCTACGATATTCTAGCAATATGCAATTATTTATTGGGGTTAAGGATCCTCAAAAGTTGTCGATTAGAACAAGAACCATGACCCAAAAACAGCTAGCCGCTATGTATGCTAAACAGCAAAATCCAGTTCAAGATGAAGGTCTAGAACTTCAACAGATATACGTTTCGCATTAAGACACTTCCATAAATGGAATATATATTTCCAAATATGGTATAATATATTTAGGAAATATTTTTAGAAATGAGCATTTTAAAATGAGCGCAACAATTACAAAACTACTGAATAATAAACACGTTTCGGTAAGGGAAGTTGCCGAAAAGAGTCACGTTTCAGAAAGTACACTAAGAAAAGCAATTGCTAGGCCTATTGAAGCTTGGTCAATCAGAATTCTTGACGCCTTTGCGGTCGGTTTAGATAAAAGAGCGGGTGATTTATTAAACATGTTAAAACCACAATCATATAATTTAGAAATTGATGATGACGCGCAGACCATTCAGGGCGTCTTTATACCAGATAAAGAAATGTATTTTGAAATCCGGGGAGTAGTAGAAGCTAGTCATTTAGAGGGCTGGAACCCCACTAAGGAGAATATTCAAGCCGTCCTGGACGGAGTTGTAAACCCTGATCCAGAAGAAGTTAAGGAAATTGCTGCAATTTGGGATAGTAACAATGAGTGACTGGATACAAGATACGCTGTACCCTAACGGCGTTTTGAAAAACAAATATCATATTCGGGATCAGCAAAAGCTTGAACAAGTAGAGTATTTGAAAGCAACGCGGAGAGCAGCAATTTTTCTCCACTCCAAGCCCCAAATTAAAAATATTCAGGATATAAAAAAGGTTCATAAAATCATGTTTGGCCGTTTATATGATTGGGCCGGAAAATACCGACCGGGTAATTTCCAAAAAAACGGCTATGATTTTTTTGACCATTCAAGATTTGGGTATGCGGAAACCAATATTAATAACATCATGCATAATCAGCCCGAAAAGAGGGCTTTAGCAGCTGAGGATTACGCTAAACTATTAGATGAAATCAATTTTATGCACCCGTTTAGAGAGGGCAACGGCCGGAGCTGTAAAGTTTTTCTTTCTGCCTATGCAGCAAACCATGGCCAAGTGATTGACTACCCACGAAAAAATGAAGAGATGATTCAAGCACAAAATAACGCCGATGTGGGACGAATTGCGCAATTAATTAAGATTCAAAATATGCCTAGCCGAGAGAATGCTTTTACTATATTAGCTAATAGGTATGGCAAAGAGCAGCAGGAGTTTGATCAAGATGAAGGCCTTGAATTAGATTAGAAAGCAGGATAAATCAATTGAAGTATGAAGACAAATTTAGGCTAACGCCTGAAGAAAATAGACGCTTTGCCAAAACCAATTTAACCAAATTGGTCTTCACTAACTCACGCTTTGAAGGCCTGACTACCACCATGCCGCAAACCCAGACAATCATTGATGGTCTGGGTGTTGACGGAGTTCCAATTGATGATATTAATATCATTGTTCAACTAAAGCGGGGCTGGCAGTTTGCTATCAATGAAAAAAAGCCCCTGGACTTAAACATGGAAAAGCAGATTAATGCGATTGTTGCACGCGATACGGCGGCCTTTCCAGGATATTTGCGCAATGGTTCAGGCGGTGTGGAAACTTACCGGGGCGAGTTTGAAACGCCTATGGTTGAAGAAGACCAGGAACAGGAATATTTAAAGCAGCTGCTAGCCAGTGATCGCTCCGCCACCGATAAGGCACTAACTCTGATGTATCATAATATGCGCCAACAAATGTTCTACGACGGCAACAAGCGGACCGCCACAATTGCGGCTAACAAGATAATGATTGATAACGGAGCCGGTCTGATTAACGTGCCGCTTGACAAGTGGCCAACGTGGCAGCAAAAGCTGGCTGATTATTACTTTTCAAATGATATGACCGACCTCAAGGACTGGACGTATCAAAATGGTATTTCCGGTATGGAGCCAAACTTGCAGGCGCGGGCGAAACATAAGAATCAGGAATTATCGGCTGCCGAAGAAAAAGAAACTATTGCCGAATTTAAAGAGTTAATTAAATCTTCTAAGCAGGACAAACAAAATAAGCAGTCTAGTCTTAATCGTGACGATGGACTTGAGCTTTAGTTGGCCAAAAATATTAATTTAAATTAAGAAGGTATCACAATGGAATATGACCAAAAATTAGCTGCAATTACAAACTTAAAAAATAAGATGGATACCTACAGACCATTATCCCCGCTTGAAGTTAAGCAGCTCGAACAAAATATTAGGATTGAGCACGTGTGGTCTTCGGCCGCAATTGAAGGCAATACGATGACCGAAGCTGAAACTGCCGAGATTCTTAATGGCGGGCTAGGCGCAACCATTCATGGTAAGACCATTAAGGAAACGCTGGAGATTATTAACTTAAACGAAGCATACAGTTACATGCAGGACCTGGCGACCAAAAAGCAACCAATCAGGAATGAAGATATTAGAAATTTGAACCGCATTGCAACTTTAGCAACAATTCAGCCTCAAGAAGAAGCCGGTAAGTATCGCAACATTGATGTTTACCCTTATGGTTCAGAATCGCGGCCTTACGCCCACTTTTATGAAATACCCGAGAAAATGCAACAGTTACAAGCATGGAGTAATGAAGCACAAGACAAGCTGCACCCGGTACAGTATGCGACCGACTTGCACCAAAAATTTGTTACTATCCACCCGTTTAAAGACGGCAACGGCCGTACGGCTCGATTGCTAATGAACTTAGTCTTAACCGAAAATGGTTATCCAGTAATTAACGTTAATCCATCTAAACCAGCACGAAAGCAATACATGAAAGCATTAGCTGCTTCTCAACAGCCCAATAATGATCCTCAACCATTTAGAAATTTGATCGCTGATTATGTAGAAAAAGAGCTAAAAAAGCGAATTTTAAGTCTGCAATTTGCTAAAAAAAATGAAGAGGAAGCTAAAAAAGACTTCAAAAACAGTCAACTTGACTGGGATAAACTACAGAAAGAATATGAAGCTGCTAAGAAAAAACAGCAGTCAAAACCAACCGACAGTCAAGCTGAACTTGCTAAAAAGTACGCTGAACAACAGAACAAAGAGCAGCAGGGGCTTGATCGTGACGATGATCTTGAGCTTTAGTAGCTCTCAAATTTTTATTATACAATCCAACAATGTTGGATTTTTTTATTTATGGGAGGATACGCATTGAAATATTTAATATTAACTGAAAAGCCTTCTGCAGCGCGGCATTTTGCTGAAGCTTTAGGCGGCTTTAGTGGCTTTATCACTTTAATACCCGGTAGCTCCGGAACAGATAGCTACGATATTGTCGCAGCACATGGTCACTTATTGGAGCTAAAAGAGCCTCATGAGATGGTTGCACCAGACAAGGTTGCCAAGTATAAAGATTGGACTGATTTGGCTAATTTCCCCTGGAATCCTGCTGATTTTACTTGGGAAAAGCAGCCCAAAAAAGATGCTAAAGAGACACTTGATCGCATCAAAAAAGCTGCCAATGGCCACGATGCGATTATTATCGCAACCGATGACGATCCATCGGGTGAAGGCGACGTCCTTGGTCAAGAAATAATTGATTATATCGGCTGGCATAAGACTATTCTACGCGCTCGCTTTGTGGATGAGTCGCCCAAATCTTTAAAGAAGGCTTTGGCCACACTCACTGATGTAAGCGATAAAAAAACATACGGCGCATACCAAAAAGGAATAGCACGTGAACGCTTTGACTTTTTATCAATGCAGCTTTCCCGAATAGCATTAATTGCTGAGCGAACAGCAGATTACAACGTCAGAAGGCAAGCTCTAGGGCGCCTTAAGTCAGTAATCATCGGTTTAATCAATCACCAGATTGAAGCCCGGAACAATTATGTCAAAAAACCGTTCTACGAGGTTCGTTTTAAAGATGCAGCCTACCATGTTTTCAAAAATCCGGCTGGTCAACACTATGAGCAGCAAGCTCTTGCTAAGCAGGCAGCAGCTGCTTTAACGCCTTCTGCTATCCAGATTACCAGTGAAACTTTAAAACACCAGGCTCCACCCCAAATGCTCGATCTCAGTCACCTTTCGGTGGTTGTTGGAAAGCAGGGCTTCCAGTCTCAACAGGTCCTTAAAACCTATCAAAAAATGTATCAAAATAACGTCGTATCTTACCCTAGGACGGCCGATAGGAAGATTACCCAGGAAGACTTTAATGAATTGCTGCCCCTTGCTCCTAAGATTGCTAAAGCAGTCAACATTGATCCGCAGCTACTAACCCAAACAACCTGTCGGCCAAAGTTTTTAATCAAAAAGGCAGATCACGGTGCTAACCGTCCTGGCCCCAATGTTCCCGAAAGCTTGAATCAGGTAGAGCAAGAATATGGACGCTGTGGAAGAATAATCTATGAAACACTGGCACGTTCTTTCCTGGCAATTCTGGGTGATGACTATACCTACAAACAAATTGAAGCTTGCTTATCATCATATCCAGACTTTAAGAGTAGTATCAAAATACCTCAAGACCAAGGCTACAAAGACATTTTCAACTTTGACGCCCTGCAAGATCCAGATGAAGAAGTGTCCACCAATCGATTTGAAGGTCAAGTTAGCCCGTTTGTCTTCGAGGGGCAGAATCCTAAGCCGCAAGCCCCAGGGCACCTATTCGTCGTCAACTATTTAGCAAAACACAATATTGGCACTGGTGCTACGCAAGAGTCAACGCTGGCGGAAATGTCAACTGGTAAAGGCAAATTAATTGAGAACAAAAACGAGAAATATACTCTTACTAGTGTTGGTTTGATTCAAGCAATGATTAGCAGACACACGCAAATTGCTAGTCCAACCGTGACTCTGAAACTGCAAGAGGCGATGGATCAGGTCGGCCAGCTAAAAATGCCGATGATGACTGTGCCCAATACGATGGCGCAGATTGTTAACCATGATAAGCAAGCAATGCTAAATAATCAGGCCGCTTTGGCTTCGTCTCCGCAATTGCAAAAGGCTAAACAGGAGTGGGCCAAAGTACAAAAGGTAATGAACGTGCCCAAAGTTACGGGGAACTGGCAGGGACAAGAAGTCGCAATCAAGACCAAATGGTGTGACCATAGTTTTACCCAAAGCGAGTTAACGCAGCTTTTTGCGGATAAAACAATCACGATTGACACAGAACGGGGTCAAGTTAGCGGCAAGCTTGCAGAACAAATGTATAAAGGCTACAAATTTGTCGGCTTTAAACCTAACTTACCAGATAAAACACAGAGTGAAGGTTATGTTACGGGCACATTTGTACCAACAGGTAAGCAAGTAACCTTTAAAAAGCAATTTGGCACGCATATCTTTACGTCGGAAGAAACTGAGCAATTGTTACAGGGCGAAGAAATCACGGTCCAGGCCACTAGTAAAAGCGGCAAGTCGTATTCGGTAATGGGGAAACTCAAGAATTACGTTTATAAAGGAAAGCGTCATTTTGGCTTTAAGGCTGCTTTTAAATAGAAAGGAATAGAATGGGCCAATATCGTAAAAGGAACTATCGTAAACGATACTTTCAAAACATAAGAAAAAAATATCAAAAGAGTCTGGGAAAAAACTATTTCCCGGACCAACAAAAAAAGACGTTGAACTCAACGCCTTTTTTCGTATACATTTTGTCTTGGCCCTGATATTATTTATTTACCAAACTCAAATAGATCGGAG
>NZ_JBWXGB010000013.1:0-6353 GCF_059900845.1 Lactobacillus sp. CA30L | reverse complement strand
GAGTAAAATATATTTGAGATAGCAATCATAAAGAGGTAATAAAAATGACTATTGGTGAATTGCTGAAAAAGTATCGGGTAGAACAAATGAAAACACAGAAGCAGTGGGTAGGAAATATAATAAGTCCATCCTTTTATGCCAAAGTTGAGAGAGACCTAAGCCGAATTTCTGCAGAAGATTTAATAGACTTGTTACATTCTAACCAAATTTCAGTAATTGATTTTTTTGGTGAATTGAATCAAAAAGATAAATCTATTCATCATCAAAAATTAGAAATAAGTAGAATGGCCAATGAAGCGTATTATCGCAATTCTAAGAAAGAGTTGCAGCAAATACGGGATATCGTAGTAGAAAGTGATTTGCCTAATAAAGATGATGAACTACTTATTATCGATGCTTATGTTGCAGTGATTGATAAAAACATTGCACATTTAGATCGAAATGTTATAAGCAAAATGAGGGAAAAAGTTTTTAATATTTCTAATTTCGATGAAGATGGTTTAATTGTGTATTGTAATTTCATGAGTTTTAATGACTTGAATAGCAATTTGTTACTGTCTAAAAAGGTAATAAAGCAGTTTATTGGATCAAGCAGTGTCAAAACACAAAAAGTAGTTTTAGGTATCATTATCAATATGTTGGTTTTTTGTATTCAAAACAAACAATTTGACGAAGCAGAAACGTTTATTGATTACGCAAATCAAATAAAAGCCCAACCAGATATATTTTTTTATAAAGACATAATACCTATATTTGATAATGTAATTAAATATCATTATGAGCATAACAAGAAATATATAGATACGGCGATGAAAATAATTGAAAGCATTAAATTGGCGGGTATGTCTGATTATGGTAAAGATTTAGAAGACCTTTTAATTACGAATGCATAAATAAAAAAGTCATATTTGATTAATAAAAATCAAATATGACTTTTTTATAGTTTCAGTTGATACCTGGATATACTTAAAGATATAAATTTAGGAGGAAACGAAAATGTTTGATTTACTACGAGGGATAATTATCTTTTTCCCATTTTAATAAAAGATAATATTAAATGGATTTAAAACAGAATAAACAAATTAAAGATCAAAAGAAAAGGAGTTGAGATTCATACTAAGAATGGGAGTTGTAATAGATGGTCAATTGGCCGACAGTAATAAATATAAGATAAAAAATGAATATGAAGGTTATACTGATGGTCTTTTTATAAAGTTTAGGCAAAAATAATTAAATTTTAAAAGGAGTAATAATCATGAAATTAAAGAAAACAATAATTACTGGATTAACCACTTTAGCATTAAGTCCGGTTGCAGCAGCTCTAGGCAGTGGTGTTCTTACGACTCAGGTAGTACATGCAGATACTGTCACGGCTACACCGAAAAGTGATGATAGTAAAGTAGTCAAAACTTTTACTAATAAAGAAATTTTCGACAATCTTGAAGCTCAGGGCTATGATGTTAAAGCAATTTTAGGCGAAAAAGAATATAATGCTGCTTTAATGCAGGACTTGATGCGTGCTGGTGGTACGTACGTTACAAAACAGAAGCATGGTTTTACAGTTTATTTGAATAGTGCAATAGTTAAGGGAATTGTCTGGGGCGGTTCTGGTGCTGTTGCGGCCGCCGTAGGCACAGGGCTAGCCGCTGTCGGCGCTGGTCCTGCAGTAATTGGTGCCGTATCTACAGTTATTACTGATCTTGCTTCCAGTGTAAATACTTCAAGGGGTATTTATGTTAAATTCAGTAATAAAGGTAATCTAGTTAGTTGGGGATATCAATAAAGCACACTGTATTGATATTAGGAAGAGAAGATGATTAATATGAGAACAATTAAAAAGCATTTCGCTAATAACAGAAGACGATATCAAGAAAAGCCAAAAAAGCTAAAGGGGTATGAGTGCATTTCTGTCATGGCGCTATGCGTACTATATTGTATAATAATTAATGCTATTGGAGGATTATCCTGGCCATTTTGGAATAGTACTTCTAATCTGCTAATGTTTGTAATTGGTACTATCATACTTGCTATTACAATCTTCTATTCTTATAAAGTAACTGATTATTTTTATTATAAATATAATAAATAAAATTATATCAAAACAGTTTTGACCACCATGATTTTTGGTGGTCTTTTTCTTTTTTAGTTGAACTAGCTGAAATCTTTTTAAGTTCTGTGACTTTTTTCTCGGCCATTAGCTGTAATTGCTGCGATTGATCGAGCAATTTTTGGGTCTGATCAAGGGTATCATGCAGGCGAGCTATTTCTTGATCTTTGCTGACAAGCTGTTCATGGTAAATTTGTTCTAACAAGTCTAAACGCTTTAATAGCGAGCTTTCTTGCGCTTTTTTGTTTACCAGTAAAGACTTAATGTGATAGCGGATAGTTTGTTTGGAGACGCCCAATTCGTCTGCCAACTGCTTGATGGTTTTTGACATGAGACTTTCCTTACCTTAGTAATTATTGACGATCATCAGGTATAGATTACCAGAAGCTGAGAACTAATTAACTGCTGCTAATTTAACGACTGTAGGAGCTTGTTCTCAAAACAGGAATTTATTTTTTAAATTTTTGTGGCCTCCTTAAAGCGTTTTATGCTATCATTGCCTTATTAAGCGCAAATAAAAATGCCCCGTCTACTGATCACGTCAGTAGGCAGGGCATGAAAAAAAGCTAATCACAGAACTTTTGACAGGGATCTCGATTAGCTTCATCAACTGAAGTTAAGTATAACAAAAATACTTAAAAATTCAAGAGATGAAGTTAAAAAAGACCTCTGAGCGAAAGATTAGCCCGGAGGTCTTTTCCGTTATCAAGACAGCACACAAATCGCCAACAGGACAAAGTTGTAAAAAGGGACAGGTGCGATAGAGCCATCTCAAGTAATAAATCTATCTCCGAAAGCACGTAACGAATGCAGTGGGGCAAATGGCGGTGACGACCAGCAGTTTAGCGAACCAGGTCAGGGCGGTACAGACGACTACTGTGCAATCAGAACTACTCATGCGTAGGGCGATTGGACAGCAGTGGAACATACGGCAGTAGATGAGCCAGAACGTAGCGGCAAGCTATGACTGGGGTTAGTAAATGGCGTTGACCAGCACTTCAGATCATTACTGAAGGGACAACAAACAACGGGCTTCTACTGTGCAGGGCGTTTTAGCTTAAATGTATGCTGGTCCAAGCGACCAGATTAGTAACCAACAATCGTAAAAGCGGTTAGTTAGATAATTTCTTCTCCTTTCGCAAGGGGAAATTACCTAACTAACCGCTTTGCGGTTATGTTAGTCTTCCTTATGGGGGGAGTCTGCCCCGCTGTGGTAGGGGATATTATCCGTGTGGTCTGTCTCCTGGGAAGTAGTGGAGGATGTGGTGCCCCTGAGGTAGCCTGGAACGATCTCACTCCCAATAGAAAGGATTAGCTGCCTGAGAATATTATGTATTAAGCATAGAACATGAGTACTAGGTAATTTTGCTGTTGTTAGCATGATAGGGTGTATGTTAGATTGTTTTTGTAGTGTTCGAACAGTTTGAAACGGTTAGGAAACAATTTATGAAACGGCAAGAACAGTTGTATAGTCAGAATAAGATCGCTGATATACTGGGCATTAGCAAGAGTACGCTGAGTAAATGGTTGAAGCATAATACTGTTTCTCCAAAACGAATTAAAGGGCAACGCAAGTATTATGATGAAACGGTTATTGAACAGTATCGCAAGTCTAAAAGTATTGGTACTAAAGGAAAAAGTCGTTCACTAGATTCGTCAGTTGCTTTTCAAATCGTTTCCCAGAAACAGCAAGAAATAGTTGAATTGAAACAGTTGTTAAAAAATAAAGAGGAACAACTCAAAGAAAAAGATAAGCAGATAATGCTGCAGAATAATGAGTTAGTTGAGTTCGCAAAAAAGTTTGCGCAGTTGGCAGATCAAGCGCAGCAATTAAATTTAGTTGATAAACCGTTGAAGCAAAAAAAGCTAATTGCTAAGGCAACTGAAAATCCAAAAGAGGAGAAATCTAAATTGCATTGGTGGCAGAAATTTGGAAGAAGTGAGTCATAAATTTGTAGTTAAATCTGCTGGAGCAGAGCTTCTTTTGCAGGCTGATTTTAAGAGCGTGGCTGCCAATTTAGTGATTTTCACAAACTATCAGTGAAGAGCATAAGGGAATCTGCTATCTCTTACCTTGGGTAAGAGAGTAGCTTGGCGGTGCCAAGCGATTCCAGGGCATTGGAGTGGTGCTATCATTTTTAGACTCAACTATCCCGGATTGGGACGGTTAAAAATATTGATTTAACGCGATTGTTCCCAAGTTGGGTTGTGAAAGAAATTTAGCCGCCCCAATCTGGGGTGGCTAAGAATACTGGTAGATCAACTTTTATGAAAAACGGTTTGGCTCGCTTAATTTCAATTTTGACTGTAAATAATGTCATGGTTGGCACGTTAAAATTTTAGTTGGCAGCTTCAATTGGGTGCCTTTTGGACTACTGCATTAATTATTTTTGCTGCTTTGTTAACGTCATTTTTGTAGTCTGGCGAAAATATTTTTGCTAAACTTCGTGCGTTTTGAAGTTCAAAAATTGATAGAAAAAAAGAAATTTTTAGCAGCAACGGCTGCGGTTTTGGATCACTAAAAAAATTAAAGTGGCTCTTTGTTGGACCACTTTTTTTGCTGATTTTTTAAAATTGAAACTCAAAAATATGGAAAATGGGGTAAAAACGAAATTTCAAGAATGCTAATATATCAGCATTCTTGACCTCCACTACAGTGGCAGTAAAAATGATTTCACAACCACTGTAGTGGCAGAATGGCTTTGAATCAACGTTTTCCACCAACCACTAGCATGGAGTTTGGAGTAGGCAAATGATAGCACTCTACTAATGCTCTGGAATCGCTTGACACCGCCAAGCTACTCTCTTACCCAAGGTAAGAGATAGCAGATTCCCTTATGCTCTTCACTGATAGTTTGTGAAATTGACCAAATTGTCTGCATAGGTCATTTTTTATTGCGTTATTGACACATAGTGGCCAGCAGAACAAATAAAAAAAGCGATTCAGTTGGATCGCTTTTTTTGCTTGCGATTGATTAGATCACTTGCACGAGTACAGAGAAAAAGTGGGAACGGTTTTCCCACTTTTTTTGTTTGCATGCGAAAATCGCACTTTAATTTCTTCTCTAGAAATTATAACAGAAAAATTCTAAATAACTCTCCCCAAAAAGGCTACATTTTGTGGTTGTTCAAACGTTAGTAATAGTGAGCAGCTAAAAAAATGAACGCTATATTACTAATAGAGCGTTGGAATTACGAGACTATCAAAGTGAGAGCATACAAAAAGCGATCCAGTTGGATCGCCCAGACGTCTCGCAAGTAGCTAACCTGCATGCACGCTCTGCTTTTCGTATAAGCCATAACTTGTGATCTTCATCTACTGAATTATAACACGGAAGAAAATTGTATTTGCGTAAATGAAAATAAAAAAAGCGACCCACAAAGGGGCCGCTTTAATATCTCGCAAGTGACTGAACTTGCATACACGTTTAGTTAGTACGTGTCAGATATTACTCTAATTCTATCCAAATTATAACATGGAAATAGATGTTTGGTAAAATAATTGTGCACGCTTAGTGCACCATCTTGAGAAGAAGACTGACTTCTCATAAAGGAGGTGAGAAACGTGTCAGATGTAATTATTCTAATTCTATTGTATCTCGTAATTTCTGAAATTCGGGACGCGCTGAATATTGTCAAAGATATTCTCGACGAGCTACGAAAGTAGTGCAAAACTGCAGCCTAAGATCTATCTTAGGCTGTTTTTTGTAAGTTTAAGTTTTGGGATAAGGATAGAATTAAACAGCCAGGCTATTAATAGCAGCAATGCAGCTCAAAACAGCAGGACTTACAGTCATTTTATCTAGATTCATGGGTAAACATACCTAAGCCCCTAAAAATCGCTTGTAGGGGCTTATATGGCCGTCTAGGCGATCATGATTTTACCTAAGACAAAAGTCAGAAGGTCGCATGTCTGGTCAAAAATGAGGCAAAAAAGCCCAGGTATACCAATTGGTCTAATTGTGAAATTGATCTGCCACTAAAAAAGGAAAGACTGAATTGACAGTCTTTCCTTTTGCTATACGGGTTCGATTTCACAAGGTCTTTTAACGCGCGTTTTTCAGCCCTCTGCAGCCGCCTTTTGGCGCTACTTCGTTTAATGTACATTATGTTAAGTTGGATTGGTATGGTGGATTAAAGCGGAGTAAAATATATTTGAGATAGCAATCATAAAGAGGTAATAAAAATGACTATTGGTGAATTGCTGAAAAAGTATCGGGTAGAACAAATGAAAACACAGAAGCAG
>NZ_JBWXGB010000012.1:0-13168 GCF_059900845.1 Lactobacillus sp. CA30L | reverse complement strand
TTTTGCCAGAAATTCTTGCGCTTGTCAAGAACTTTTTTCTGGCCCGCTGCTGCCTTCTGCGACAGCAACGTTTTTTATCTTACTAAAGCTCCTTTGTTTTGTCAACTGGCTTTTTCAGAAAATTTGTCGCCTAGCGCCCTGTGCTTTTGCGCTCAGTGCCCGACGACAGTTATTAATACTAGCAACCTTTCGCTCTTTTTGCAAGCTTTTTTGCTTATCTTTTTCCAAAATAAGGACAAAGCCCCGGCTAGCGGGAGTTTTTTTATTAAAATTTGTATGGAATTGTTCCAACATTCTTATTTACGCCCTGTTCTTATTCCATTTATTTAAGTATATCGAGTAAGTATATCGAGGATTGTCAAATAAACTTAATATTTACGCATACCTTTATTAATCTTAGCGTTTTATAATTAAGTTAATATTTTTAAGGAGAATAATTATATCTTGAAACTTCGAATCTTAGCGTTAACAGCTACTGCCCTTTTAGGGACATCATTACCATTAATGACAGGCACAGTTGCAGCTAAGGCCACAACCACGGCCACAGCTGCTAGCAATGATCAAACTGAAATGTTTAATTTTGTCAGGAAGACATTTAAAAAACACCACGTGCGTGGCGTAATCACAGTTGTAAAAGATGGCATCCCTCAAACGATTAGTTACGGGTATGCATGGTATGGCAAGCGCATTGGCAATGGAAGTGCTAGGGTTGTCTACCCCACAGCATCTCTACAGAAAGTCATCACTGGTGCCATGGTCGTTCAGTTGATTAATGAATCGCGCACCACCAGCCAAGCTTTTTCGCAAAACACTAAAATCTCCCGGTGGTATCCTAATCTTAAAAATGCCAACAAAATCTCGGTGGGCAACTTACTGACCCATACTTCTGGGATAACTGCAGCCCAAACCGAAGTACCCCGCGGCTATAACTATTCAGAAGCCAATGCGGTCAACTGGGTAGTCAATCACATTAACGCAGCTACCCAGGACACAGTCGGAACTTACCACTACAATAACAGCAACTATATTTTACTTGCAGGCATTATCTGTAAAGTTACCGGCCAATCCTATGAGGCCAATCTGCAATCCCGAGTTATTAATAAGTTGCATCTGCAAAATACGTACCTCTATCAAAATATCCCCCAGGGTAAAACAGATCCTATTTCTTACTATTCAAATGGCGGCAAGAATTACCAAAAGGCCAGTTACTTCAAACGCAACTTTGCCTCCCAACTTCCGGGTGCAGGCAACTTATTCACCACTCCTGAAGAATATTACAAGATGCAAGTTGGCCTGACAGACGGAACCATTCTTAGTCAAAATGATTTTTATTATTTAACCCACCTGAAGAGCAAGGCCACCAATTATTCTGGCGGCATGTATCTAAAGCAAAACGATACCCTTAAACTAGCATATGGTAGTCTCAATACCATGCACTTTGGCACCTGGGTACAATTGACAACCGATAACCAGAACGGCATTGTCATGTTCTTGAACCAAACTGATGATAACGAAAATGATGAAAAGGACGTTGGCTACGAAATATTGCAGCACATCAAACCCAACACATTTTCTCTACGTTAATCAATAAATCCACTACTAAAGTAGTTAATAAAGAAATACTAGCAAGTTTAAGAAAAAATATAATTGTATATAAAAAAGGCGTTGCGTTCAACGTCTTTTTTGGTGGCCGGGACCCCCCCAAACTCTGTTTATTCAGCAAATAGCAAATTATACATCCTAGCCGGCAAAGGCTGCCTAAGCAACAGATTCATCCCCACCGTTGCCTTCTTTTGGGGACCGAGCAATTCCTCCTTAACCGTCTCCTTCTGGATATCGGCCGGCCCCAAATAGAAAAACCGCTTGCCAACTGCATCACTTCTTTTAACGAACAAGTGTAACTTCATCTGCGGCGTATTGAGCAGCCGCTGGACCTCATCGGACTCCAGGTGCCGCGGCGACCTCGTATACCAGCGCAGGCTGCGTCCGTCTTGCAGCGTGTTATGGTAGAGGGCGCTGCGCTGTTGGTCCACGCTCTTCTTATAGATAATAAAAATCGGTGTTTCGTCCTCATCAACGCGGTAGCCGTACATGGGGGCGGACACGTCCTTGGGCCAGTTGAGCAAGCGGCACACGTCCTTGCGGTCATAACTCTGGTAGAGGGTTAACTGCTGCTGATTATCGTATTCCTGATTCATTGCGAGACCGGTTTTAACCGCGTCTTCAAACAGGCTCCTAAAGGTCTGGTTCCCCTCCAGGGCCTGGGCCAATCGCGGCGCCAATTCATAATTAAAAAGATCGACCCGCTCAACCAGGGGCGCCCCGCCGTACTGGGCTTTCTTCGTCGTCTTGCCCTGCTTAATATCAAAAAAATCAAGCGTCAAGACGCCCACAACCGAGTTCAAAACGGCCCGGTTGACGTATGCACCACGCTCACGCAGCGCCTGCTCAAAGGACTCTTGACTGACCTGTTTTTCAGCCAGCAGCAATTTTAGCAGCACCAGTTCATGCGGCCGCTTGCCGTTCAATAGTTCCTTGGTCACAAAAGAAAGGACGGCGTTTTCATACGGGGCGAGGCTGATTTTTTTGCCCATCTTTTGCAAAAACTGCCCGTAATTCTGCAGGCTATGGTTATCCGCAAAAACTTCCGGCGAGGTTGAACCGTAGCGGCTAAAATCAAATAAAAGTGGCGGGCGCCCAATTTTTTCCTTTAGTTCTAAATAGGACTGGCGCAATTCCTTGATACTGTCAAGCTTGATACGGTCGAGGGCGGCCAGAATCTTGTCCGAAGCAAAACGGCTGAAGTTAATTGTGGAAACGTCGATGAAACCCGGCAGCTTGCTCTCTGCCCGCGCCTGGTCCACGCTGCGGCTGGCATCCTGATTCAAAGAAATTGGGATTAGGTAGTTGTTTTTGTAGTTGCCGATAAAGTCGATTACCGTGACGTAATCCTTGCCCGGGTACTTGCGCAAGCCCCGGCCCAGCTGCTGGATGAACACAATGCTCGATTGGGTGTTGCGCAGCATGACAATCTGGTTGAGAGCGGGAATGTCGACCCCCTCGTTGAACAAATCAACCGTGATGATGTAGTCGATCTGCCCTTCCTCGAGTTGGTGCACGACCTGCGTCCGCCGCCGCTCACTGTCCTCATTGGTCAGGGCCACGGCCGGGTGCTTCCTGCCGGAAAAAGCCGCCGCCAGCGCGCGGGCCTCTTCCTGCCGGCTGCAGAAAACGAGCCCCTTAGCCTGACTGCCACAGTAGCCGTAATAGTCGAGCTGCTTGAGAACATAATCCACCCGCTCAGGGGCCAGCAGCCTGCGCAGATTGGCCGTCTCGTCAATGTTTTGTCCGTTTGCCTCATAGTCTGTTACCCCAACGTAATGAAAGGGCGCCAGCATCTTTTCTTCCAAGGCGCCGCGCAGGCGGATCTCGTAGGCCAGGTTGTAGTCAAAGAGGCGATAGACGTCTTGGTCATCCATCCGCTCGGGCGTGGCCGTCATCCCCAGCCAGAAGCGGGGCGTAAACTTGGCAAAAACCTTCTGGTAGCTTGGTGCCGCTGCCCGGTGCGCCTCATCGATCAGGATGTAGTCGAACTCATCTGCGGGCAGACTTCTCAGCAAATCGTCCTGGCTGAGCGTCTGCACGGTCGCAAAGACGTACTTGCAGCTTAATTCATGCTTGTGCCCCGTTAAGAGGCCGTAGTCGCTGCGGTTGCCGCCAATTACGCGGTAAAAACTCGCCAGGGCCTTCTTGGCAACCTGTTCGCGGTGGACAACGTACAAAAATTTGTGCGGCTTGAAGTCCTTGACGGCAAACGCCCCCAGGTAGGTCTTACCCGTGCCCGTGGCAGACACAATCAGGCCCCGCTTCTGACCATTTTCAACCAGGTCCTGCAATTCCTTTAGTGCTGCTTCCTGCATCTTGTTGGGCACAACGTCGACCGCAGTTTGGGATTTAACTTGGGGCCGGGATCCCCGCTGCGGTCTGACCCAACCGTCTTCATATTTCTTGAGCCAGTCAGCGGTCAACGGCCGGCTAGTTGCCTGCAATTCACGCAGCTGACCGGCTAATTGCCGCGCCAGAGTCGCATTCTCCTTTGAGCTGATCTTTAAGGCCCACTCGTAATTACACAGCAGCGCGGAGCGTGTGAAGTTAGCGCTGCCAACCACAACCGTCTGCCAATCTGCATGGTTAAAGAGGTAGCCCTTGGCGTGAAAGCCGTCCGTCTCCGCAATTTTGACCACTAAGTTGGGAATCTTCATCAGTTCATGAAAGACCTTGGGGTCATTGAAAGCCAGGTAGTCGCCGGTAATCAGAGTCCCTGACACCCCCTTAGCGGCCAGGTCGGCCATGACCACCTTGAAGGGAACCAGCATGTCTGGGGTCACAAATGCCACCGCCCAGGTAAAGTCTTGACAGTGCAAAAGCTCCTGGCGCAAGCTCAGCCAAATATTATCATCATTTGCGTTTTGCAAAAGCTTAGGACTCAAAAATTCGTGGCCCGGATAATCGGGGTCATACAGCCCGTTTAGTATGGCATCCTGCAATGGTTCGTTCATCATATTGCCTCCAGAACATCCTCCCAAAAATAAAGGGAACCCAGCTAATGGAGTCCCTTTTTACAAATCGATCTCAAGCAAAATCGGACAATGGTCGGCCCGGACGCCGGTGTCTATCATTTCCGACCGCTTGACCTTGCCGGCAATTCGGTTGCTCGTCAGCCAGTAGTCAATCCGCCAGCCGGAGTTGTTTTGCTTGGCGGTCTTTACCCGTTGGGCCCACCAGGAATAGACCCCCTCAACGTTGCCATTTACTTCCCTGAAGGTATCCGTGAAGCCCGCCGCAAGGAGCTTGGCAAAGTCGGCCCGCTCCTCATCCGTGAAGCCCGCCGAATGGTGGTTGTTGTCTGGGTGCTTCAGGTCGATCTCGGTGTGTGCGCAGTTATAGTCGCCGCTCGCCATAACCGGTTTCTGCTGGTCCAGCTGCTTAAGGTAGGCGATATACTTTTCATCCCAATCCTGCCGCTCGCTTAAACGCTTGAGGCCATTGCCCGAATTTGGCGTGTATACCTGCGTCACAAAGTATGCTGGAAACTCCAAGGTAATAATCCTGCCTTCATCGTCCATCGGTTCCGGTGCGCCAATTTTCGGAAAGGTCACAACCGGCTTAAATACCTTCTTGTAGAGGTACATCGTACCCGCATAGCCCTTGCGCGCTGGCTCCTCGGATGACCGCCAAACAAAATCATATTTGGGAAATTCGGTTGTCAGAATCTCCTGGTGCTTCTTGGTTGGACCAGTTGCACGCAGCTTAGTCTCCTGAATTGCGATTACGTCCGCATCCAGGTCATGTATTTTTTGCAAGACTTTGCGGGTCTCCACCGCCCGCACGGAGCTACCGGTTAAAGCTGCGTTTAGCGAATCAATATTCCACGAAATTAAGATCATTTGTTTCTCCTTTTTTCTTGTCCTTGACATTATATAGTTTTTCTTGAACGACTCAAAACTTCAGCCCCCGAGCACTATTTTTCCTGTTTCTGCTGGGGCTAATAGTGCCCAGGCAGATGGTGCGGGCCAAGCAGTTGCTCATTTTTTCATTAAAATAATTCGGCTAATTATGTAATATTATTCACTAACTTTTAAAAATATTTATCATCACATGAGCAGTGCTTAATCACCGTTATTATAATTATTGTAAGCGATTACCGTTATATAAAGCTTCAATAAAATTAAATATTTCACAGCTTTTTATTTTATTTATTATTGAGCAAGTGTATAATAGCACAAGAAATGAAAATGACATTACAGTCTATGGAGGTTAGATTTTATGACTAAAATTTTTGCTTATGCCATACGCAAGGATGAGGAACCCTACGTTCACGAATGGAAAAAGGCGCACCCAGACGTCACGGTTGACTTCACCGACCAGCTCTTGACTCCTGAAACAGCCGCCCTGGCGAAGGGTGCCGACGGCGTTGTTACCTACCAGCAGCTGGACTATAAGGCTGACACAATTGCGGCCCTAGACAAACTCGGAATTCACAACTGGTCCATCCGCAACGTGGGAATTGACAACATCGACTTAAAAAAGGCCAAGGCACTTGGCTTCAAGCTGACCAACGTTCCGGTCTACTCACCTGATGCCATCGCCGAGCACGCCGCTATCCAGGCCGCCCGGGTTCTGCGCCAGGACAAGGCCATGGATGCGAAGATTGCCAAGCATGACTTCCGCTGGGCACCAACAATCGGCCGCGAAGTGCGCGATCAGACCGTTGGCGTCATTGGTACCGGCCACATCGGCCAGGTCTTCATGAAGATCATGGAAGGTTTCGGTGCCAAGGTGATTGCTTACGATATCTACAAGAACGCAGAGCTTGAGAAACAGGGCTACTACGTTGACAACCTGGACGACCTTTACGCCCAATCCGATGTGATTTCGCTGCATGTGCCTGATACTCCGGAAAACATTCACATGATCAACGACGATTCCATCAGGAAGATGAAGGATGACGTTGTCATCGTCAACGTTTCCCGTGGTCCGCTAGTCGACACCGATGCCATTGTGCGTGGGTTAGACACAGGCAAGATTTTTGGTTTCGTGATGGACACTTACGAAAACGAGGTCGGCATCTTCAACAGTGACTTTAGCACCAAGGAACTGCCGGACAAGCGCCTGGCTGACCTCATTGCACGGCCGAACGTTTTGGTGACGCCACACACCGCCTTCTACACGACCCATGCGGTCCGCAACATGGTCGTCAAGGCTTTTGACAACAACCTGAAACTGATCTTGGGCGAAAAACCCGACACGCCAGTTGACTTAGATAAAGAATTTTAATTCACAAACTTATTCCCCTTCTTAAATACATTAAAAAATACAACTTATCCAAAGAAGCACCGCAAAATTGCGGTGCTTCTTTTTTTGTCAGCAAAAACGGGCATTTTAGTTGGCCGAGGCGTTGATGGCCTGAATCAACGCGTTCCTAAAGCCCAGCTCTTCAAGCTTTACCACGCCCTTAATGGTGCTTCCACCCGGGGTAGTCACTTCATCCTTTAGCTTTTCCGGCAGTTCTTCGCTAGCCAGGGCAAGCTTGGCCGTGCCCAAAATCATCTTTTCAATGATGGCGTAAGACTCGGCCCGCTTAACGCCGTTTTGCACGGCCGCATCGCTCAGGGCACTGATCATCAAGTCAACGTAGGCGGGAGTACACCCCGCAACCGTACCATAAATGCCCGCCTTTTCCTCCGGCACAACGTACACGTCTCCGGTTAAGGACAAAAGCGTCGTAACGGCGTCACGTACGTTTTGATTGGCTTCAGGCGCAAAGCTGACGACTGTGATGCCCTCGCCAATCTGGACCGGGGTGTTGGGAACAATCTTGACAAAGGAAGAGCCCGCCGGCAGCTTCCTGTTAACCTCAATCAGGTTGCCGCCACCGGTTGACATGATGATGCCGTGATACTTTTGACCCAGTTTGTCCAAAATCGTGTCGGTGACGGGCCCGCCAACGGCAACAATAACCGCCTGGCACCCGTTAAATTCCGCGTAGTTATCGACCAAGTGCAAGCCACTAGCTGCCGCAATTTTTTGGGCCGACTCGTGGCCGCCGTTAAAAACGTAAATATCCGCTGGCGCCACTTTGCCGTGCATCAGCCCCCTAATGAGTGCACCGCCAATCTTGCCGGTACCAATAAATCCAACTTTCATTCCCAAATTCCCCTTTACTAACGCTTTTCCAATCAAAAAGCACTCTTATCCGGATCGCCGGCAACTTGCGCCGCTACGTGCCCCAAGACCCATAATCGACGTCCTTGACGCCATTATTTATCTCAATATCATCATCAAAGGAGGTGCGCTTTACTGGCGCAGCAAGCACCCTGCCCTTCTTCTCAATTATACTTAATTGACGCGCCTTTATGTACAAATAAGATCAAACTTTGCGGTTGACCCGAAAGTCATTTTTAAGCAGGCCAACAAGCTGCGGGTAATTGGTCACTTCGCACAAGGGATGCAGGTGCAGGCTGTTCTTGCGGTGGCGGTGGTTGTACCAAACGCTGGCAAAGCCATACTTCTCCGCCCCGAGGATATCCGACTGCAGGCCATCGCCGAAGAAGACCGTTTCTGCGGGGCCAATCTTCGTGTGCGCAAAAAAGTAATCAAAGATCCGCTGGTCCGGCTTGGAAAAGCCGGCCTCTTCCGACGTGACAATCAAGTCAAAGTAATCCCTAATGCCCGCTAGTTCAAGGCGGTGACGCTGCATGAAGGCCTCGCCGTTGCTCAGGATTGTCAGCTTATAGCCCTGCCGCTTGGCAAAGCGCAGCGTATCCTTAACGCCTGGAAGGAGCTGGTAGGACTCGCCAAAGTACGAGCGGTACTCGTCCATGATTGCCCGACCATCAACTTCAATGTGCAGATTTTCCCTGATAAAGCTGCTGAAGACCGTCCGCGTGAGCTGGTCGTAATCGATCTTGCCCTGCTCCAGTTGCCGCCACAGGCCCTGGTTGTATGCGTGGTAGCGCCGCTGCAATTCATCGTCAAGCACCCAGCGGTGGGCCCTAAAGAGGCTGTGCAGGGCAAAGCTTTCCGTGGCTGCGAAGTCGATCAGCGTATCATCGATGTCAAAAATTATTTGTTTGAAGCGCAAATTAACTCGTCCTTTCCAGTCATTTTTCAAAATAGCACGTTCACTAATAGCGTGGGAAGACCATTATACCAATTTTAGGGCTGTAAGCGGTATAATTAATTATTTTTAAAGTTTCGCTGGATAATTGCTGCTGCCGGCCCCAAACGTACTATAATTATCCTTAATTCTAGAGGAAGGGGTGGCTAAGCTTGCTTACATTATTATTGTTATTTGGATTTCTCTGGCTGTTTTTTAAGCTGGGGGTGGGCCTGCTTAAAATCCTTCTTTTCCTGCTGGCTTGCGGGTTAGGGTTCTTTTTCTTCGTTCACCTGCTTGTGCCCCTTCTGCTCCTCGGCGGCTTAATCTGCCTGGGGTGCACGCTGCTTCGGCACTGATTTCAAGCATAATTAGATATTTTAACGCACAATAAGGCTTATCTTATTGTGCGTTTTAGTCTAACCAATTCCTATATGATTTTTACAAATTTTTTAGCCGGCTTAATTCTTACGCGCCTTTAAATCAACCGTTCTTCGCGCAGCTTGATCCTCCTTTCTGCCCTTAGAAAATACAAGATATTGTGTTATAGTTCTTGGTGTAGCAATAGATGATGTGGCTGTGAAACATTAGTAGTTTTGGAGGAGTGACTTTGAATATGAAAAATCCGCGAATATCTTTAGGTCAGGACTATATCAAGCGAGTGAAACAAACCGTTACGCCGCACTGGGGTGAACTGGGCTGGGTCACCTACAAGCGTACCTACGCCAGGTGGCTGCCGGAGCAAAAGCGCTCCGAAAACTGGGACGAGACGATCAAGCGAGTGATTGAGGGCAACATTAACCTTGACCCCCGCTTGCAAAATTCCCCGTCGCAGGACGTCGTGGACGAACTAACGCTGGAGGCCCAGAGGCTCTTCAGGCTGGTCTACGGACTGGCCGCCACCCCGTCGGGCCGCAACCTGTGGGTCTCGGGGACCGACTACCAGAAGCGCACCGGTGATTCGCTGAACAACTGCTGGTTCATCGCGATCCGCCCGCAGAAATACGGCAACAGTCACATCATCCCCAATTATATCGGCAAGAACGAACTGGCCGTTTCAATGCCCTTCTCCTTTCTCTTTGACCAGTTGATGAAGGGGGGCGGCGTCGGTTTTTCCGTTGTCAAAGAAAACATTGAGAAAATCCCCCGCGTCGATAACAGCATCGACTTAAGCGTCATCATTGACAAGTCCAGTGCCTCTTACGATGCGTCCGTTAAGCTGGGCGCAAGCGATAAAGACGCGTGGGCCCAGGAAAACAAGGCTGCCAGTGACTACGTCTACTACAGACTGCCCGACACGCGCGAGGGCTGGATCCTGGCCAACGCACGCCTGATCGACATGCACTTTAGGGCCACCAACCCCGAAAACAAGACCAAGCTGGTGCTTGACATCAGCGACATCCGGCCATACGGGGCCAAGATTCACGGCTTTGGCGGCACGGCTTCCGGACCGATGCCACTGGTCGAGATGCTTTTTGATATTAACCAGATCATCAACAACCGGGCCACTGCCATGCTCACTTCCGTTGATGCCACCGATATCTGCAACCTAATCGGCAAGACCGTCGTGGCCGGCAACGTGCGCCGGTCAGCCGAACTGGCCCTGGGATCCAAGGACGACCAGGACTTCATCACCATGAAGCAGGATAAGGACAAGCTCTACCACCACCGCTGGGCCTCCAACAATAGTGTCGCCATTGACTCCAAGTTCAGGGACTACGAACCGATTGCTAACGGCATTAGGGAAAACGGCGAACCCGGCGTGGTCAACCTCGACCTCTCCCGGAACTACGGCCGCATTATCGACGGCTACCAGGAGGGCATCGACGGCGAGGTCGAAGGAACCAACCCGTGCGGCGAGATCTCCCTGGCCAACGGCGAACCCTGCAACCTGTTCGAGGTCTTCCCGGCCATCGCCGAGGAGCAGGGCTGGGATTTGAAGGAGGTCTTCGGCCTGGCCGCACGTTACACCAAGCGGGTAACCTTCAGCGACTACGACTGGGAAATCTCCCGCTCCATTATCTACAAGAACCGCCGGATCGGCGTCTCCATGTCCGGCATTCAGGACTGGCTGCTAAACGACCTCGGCCACCGCGTCGTTACCGGCTTCAAGGACGGCGTTGACGAGGAAACCGGCGCCAAGATCAAGGTGCCAATCTATGACCCCAAGGGCATCAAGATGGTATCAGACGCATACCAAGCGGTGGTAGACGCCGATGCTGACTACAGCAAAGCCCTGGGCTGCAAGCCGTCAATTAAGCACACGACGGTTAAGCCTTCCGGCACGGTGGCCAAATTGGCGGGTGCGTCCGAGGGGATGCACTTCCACTACGCCGGCTACTTGATTCAGCGGATTCGCTTCCAGTCATCCGACCCGCTGCTCAAGGCGCTGGATGACTGTGGCTACCATTCCGAGCCCGACATCTACACGCCGAACACGACCTGCGTTGAGTTCCCGCTGCGGGCCGCACACGCCGATAGTGAAAACTTTGCGTCGGCCGGGACCGTTTCAATTGCCGAGCAGTTTGCCACCCAGGCCTTCCTGCAGACCTATTGGTCCGACAACGCGGTCAGTTGCACGGTGACGTTCCAAAATAAGGAGGGCGACCAAATCACGCCGCTCTTAACGCAGTACCGTCACACCATCAAGTCGACCTCCCTTTTGCCTTACTACGGCGGCTCCCTCAAGCAGGCACCGAAGGAACCAATCGACAAGGCCACTTACGAAGAGCGCAAGGCCGAAATCAGCGGCAACGTCGCCACCGTTTTTGCCCAGCAAAATGACGACCAAAAGGACCTCGAACTCGTCGACCAGGCCGACTGTGAGTCCGGCGCGTGCCCGGTTAGGTAATTAACCGCCGAAGAATATTTAGCATTTTATTTAGGAGCTTTAACCATGAAAAAAAACAGAGCATCAGTACTTGCAGGAATCGCTACCATTTTCATCTTCACCCTCACGGGCTGCCAAAACACGCAAAGCGGTCAAAAGCCCGCTGCTCCCCGCAAAATTACCGTCACGTATACGCTTGTTGACAAGGTTAAGAAGGACGCAATCATGAAGACCGTCAAAGTCCCCCAAAAAACAACCGTGCTAACGGGCTTGAAGAAAGCCTGGAAAGTTGACAGCACTAAGGGTTTTATCACTGCTATCGACAACAGAAAGCAAGACGCCAAGAAAAAAATCTACTGGACCTACACCATTAACGGCAAGTTTGCTTCCAAGAGTGCAAATCAGCAAAAACTGGCTAAAAATGATGAGGTTAAATTCACCTTGGCAAAGATGAAGTAAGCCGATGCGCATGCTCGACTCAACCAAGAAGGTTGCGCTGCTTGCCATCCTCACGGCAATGTGCGTGGCCCTGCGGCTATTCAAAATCATTCCCATGCCCAACGTCCAGCCAGTTACCGCCATCTTGATGATTGTGACGCTCAACGTCGGCCTCGGTTTCGGCTTTGTCCTCGCCATTTTGACGATGGTTGTCTCCAACATTTACCTGGGTTTTGGCATCTGGACGATTGCCCAGATCCTGGCCTACGGCGGCTGCATCTTAACCGTTGCCCTCCTGGCCAAGGTAACGCCCCTTAAAAAGCACTTTACCCTGCAATTGATTGTTGCCGCCTTTTTAGGCTGGGAATACGGCTGCTTCGTGGACTTCGGGATGTCCATTTTTGGCGGCTTCCAAGCATTTTTAGCCTATTGGGCGGGCAGTCTGACCTTTGACACCTACCACGCCGTCGGCAACTTGATCTTCTACCCCATTTTGTACAAGCCGCTCAACCTGGCGCTTGACCACTACTTAAAAAAGCAGGGAGGCTATCATGGCACTAAAAATATACACTAAGGTGGGCGATCAGGGCTTCACCAAGCAGGTTACCGGCAAAATGGTGCCCAAGTACGACCCGCAGATTGCGGCCGTGGGCGACGTTGACGAGCTCGACTCCTACCTGGGCGTCGCAATCGCGAGCCTATCGCCCAAGTGTCAGCAGCTGCGTGCGCCACTGCTGGACTTGCAGCGCGCGCTCTATGAATTGGAGAGCGACATTGTGGTCAAGCGGCATGAGGAAATCACCCCAGAAAAAGTTGAGGACCTGGAAAAGCGGATTGATGAGCTCAATACTCACATTCCGCAAATGACCCACTTTATTCTGCCCGGTGGCTGCCTTACCGCCAGCCACCTGCATTACGCGCGGACGGTCGCCCGCCGCGCCGAGCGGTCGCTGGTGCAGCTGAACGCAAAGCAGCAGGAACTGGCACCCGCGCTGCTGCAATACATCAACCGGCTGTCAGACTACCTTTTTACCTTGGCCCGCTATGCCAATGTTTTAGAAGGCGTTGAAGAAACCAAGAGCAAAAGCAAATAAGATAACATCTACTACACAAAAGAGTCTGGGAAAAAACTATTTCCCGGACCAACAAAAAAAGACGTTGAACTCAACGCCTTTTTTCGTATACATTTTGTCTTGGCCCTGATATTATTTATTTACCAAACTCAAATAGATCGGAGACCA
>NZ_JBWXGB010000011.1:0-26208 GCF_059900845.1 Lactobacillus sp. CA30L | reverse complement strand
GCGAGGGTAGGACGCTGCCGTGCTTTTTTAATATTCCGGCTTAGCTCAGTTGGTAGAGCGCTTGACTGTTAATCAAGATGTCGTCAGTTCGAGTCTGACAGCCGGAGCAAGAAAAAGAGGACCTGGAAGGGTCCTCTTTTTGCGTCTATATGATAAACCTGTTGATAGATATTGATGCTCTTTCTTTGATTACGGCTTTTGGTTCTTCTAGCCTGATACCGGGCCATCAGGTGACTGAAGCTGCGGTAGCCATAGGCGGTGTGCTCAATCTGCTTGATTTTACGGTTACTCCTTCCAGGCAGCCATTAAACTCTTTGTACTTAGCTGGGTTAAGTAGGTCTTGCAGATTGTCCTTAAAAGTTTTCCCGCAGTCCTGGCAGATAATACGCTCTTTGGCCAGCTTAAGCAGTACGGGCTAACTGGCAGCGCTGCTTAGGTATCTAACCTTAACGCGGGCATGACCATTGTGCCAGACGTGAAGCGAGTGGAAGTAAGGACAGGCAGTCAATTTAAGAGTGCAGTAGGCTACGTTAGTCGCAATGCCGCTAATTGTTTTTTGGACCAAATTAGTAAATTCGAGGTTTGGGTCTTTAATCTTGAGCAAAAGTTTAATCCAATTAAAGTGAGAGGTCATCAGTAAACTCCTAAATAGCTCTGAGGAGTAGAGTTAATAGATTTTATGGCAAGAGGACTTAGGGCTTCTTTTATTATGCAGAAAAATCGGCTCTATAAGAAACCTGTTGCTAGATATTGATGTGAACCCCAAAATTAGGACAGTTTAATAAATTTTAGCTGAGGACTAACGCTCGATATTCAATCGGAGTTAGTTCTTTCAGTTTGCTTTTGATCCTTTTGCTGTTGTAATAGTCAATGTATTTTCTGATTGCTTCTTCCAGTGCCGTTAAATTCTTGATGGTCTGTTCAAAGCCAGAGAACATTTCCCGCTTTAAGATGCCAAAGAAGTCTTCCATCAAGCCGTTGTCCAGCGAGTTGCCCTTGCGCGACATGGACTGATCGATGACGTGGTCTTTTAGCCAAGCTTGAAGTTGCGGGTGCTAATACTGCCAGCCCTGGTCCGTATGAAAGGCCAAACCATTCAGTACCGGGTGCTGCGCCAGGCCCGCCCAGACTCTAATCTCGTTATGATCAATACCGTATTCGCGCTCTAGTTTAGCTAGAGAGGTTTGGTGAGATAAGTATTTACTAATAATTGCGATTTTGTATTCACTTACTTATTTAGTCATGAAAAAAGTGCTCCTAATAGGTTTAACTATTATGGAACACTTCAAATCTAGAGGGTTAATTTTATTTGCTAATCTTATATAATTATTAAAGTATTTAAATTAAAGACCAAAGCAAATTTGATAAACAAAGATTCCAACTAGAGCACCCAAGGTTGGTGCGACTACCGGAATCCAACTGTAGTCCCAATTTGAGGAACCCTTATTTGGAATAGGTAAAATAGCATGAACAATACGAGGGCCTAAATCTCTTGCTGGATTTAAAGCAGGACCAGTTGGACCACCATCTGCAATAACTAGTGCCATGATGATAAAACCAACTCCTAGATTAGCAATATCAACAGATTGCTTGAAAAATACGCCACTGTAAATACCAGTTGCCGTAAAAACTAGAATTGCTGTTCCAATACATTCTGAAATAAAACCATTTAGTTTATTATTTAATGTTTCACCAGTTGCAAAACATGCAAATATTTGTTCCTCACTATTTGTACTTTCTCTAAAATACGGCCAGTAAATAGCAACAACTAGCAGTTGACCTAAAATAGCACCTAACATTTGGGCAAATACATATGGAGCAACTTGGTTCCATGGGAATACTCCAGCAGCCGCTTTTGCAATCGTAATTGCTGGATTTAAGTGGTTACCAGAGATTGACCCAAACATCATGGCCGGAATCATGACGCCAAAGCCAAAGCCGAGGGCAATAAAAATCCAGCCTCCGTTAGCTTGACCATTTTTACCGTTCGCCGTAGTTTTCTTTAAAAATGAGTTAGCAACGGCTCCGTTTCCAAAAACAATAAAGACTGCTGTACCTAGAAATTCTGCGAGGTAGCGTGTCATCCAACTTCCTGTCATAGTTTTCCTCCTAATACTAAATAACAAAAGTAACAAATACAACAAAACTATAACATTATTTCAAGCGCTTCCAAAGAATACATAGTAATAACAGTAATATTAGTTATTGTAACTATCAATTTTAGTTATGATTATGTAAAGCACTGATAAAAAAGGCTTTTTAAAATATTTTAGGGCTTTATTAAGCGTCACTTTACCGTTTGCTATTAAAAACATAACCATTTTTCATAGGAGCTGAAAATACTAATATAACAATGTTTGTGATTAATTTCGTTAAAAAGATAAAATTGCTGGTCAATTTGCTTTTTGTTTTCGCTTACATGAAAATGGGTAACTGAGAGCAGAAATGAGTTTATTATTTTCGAAAGGATATGTGAAACTATGAGTTTTAACACTTATGACAATGTTTTATTAGAAGCAGAGAATGGAATTGGTACACTGACCATTAATCGTCCTAAGGTATTGAATGCACTGAATTCAGCCACCCTGCAGGATATTGGCGATGCACTGCGCGAGGTGCACGCACACCAAGATGAAATCAAGGTACTGATTATTACCGGTGCGGGTGAAAGATCCTTCGTCGCAGGTGCCGATATATCACAAATGCATGATATGAACGCAATGGAAGCATTAGAGCTTTCCAAATTGGCACATAAATCATTTGGTGAAATTGAGGACCTGCCGCAATTTACCATTGCCGCTGTTAATGGCTTTGCACTTGGTGGTGGTTGTGAACTGGCTTCATCATGCGACATGCGTGTTGGTTCGACCAAGGCTAAATTTGGTCAGCCAGAAGTTGGCTTGGGAATTGTTCCCGGCTTCGGTGGAACCCAGCGTTTAACCCGTCTGGTTGGCCGCGGCAAGGCAAAAGAAATGATTGCTACTTCAACGATGATTACAGCAGAAGAAGCATACCGGATTGGTCTGCTTGATGAATTGGTTGAGCCTGATGAATTAATGAACAAGGCTCATGACATTGCCAACCAAGTAATGCAGAATGGTCCAGTGGCCGTTGCATTAGCTAAATATTCAGTGGATCGTGGCGCAGATTTACCATTAGACGTTGCGATTGACATGGAATCACAAATTTGGGCTGAAACCTTTGCAACAGAAGATCAAACTGAAGGAATGAGTGCATTCTTAGAAAAGAGAAAAGCTAGCTTTTCCGGCAAATAAATAATTATTGAAGTAGAAATTTATCCCAATTTCGTTTACGAATTTGTAAAAGTTTAAAGTTTAAGGAGAACAAAATGAATCGAGTTACTAAGTTGTTAGGTATTAAGTACCCTGTAGTTCAAGGTGCCATGCAGGAAGTTGCTACCGCAGATTTAGCTGCTGCCGTTTCAAACGGCGGTGGTTTGGGAATCATCGCTGCTGGTGGAAAGACCCCAGAGCAAGTCAGAGCCGAAATTAAGAAGGCAAAAACGCTAACGGACAAGCCATTTGCCGTCAACCTGATGCTGATGGACAAGAACACGCCAGAAGTAGTCAAGGTAATCATTGAAGAAGGCGTTAAAATCGTTACTACCGGTGCCGGTACGCCTAAGGCATACATGCCCGACCTGAAGGCTGCAGGCATCAAAGTTCTGCCCGTTATTCCTAACGTTAAAATCGCTAAGAAAATGGAAGAAATGGGTGTCGATGGCGTAATTGTTGAAGGCATGGAAGCCGGAGGCCACATTGGCAACACCACGTCCATGGTATTGTGGCCACAAATCGCCGATGCGATTTCAATTCCGTTAATTGCTGCTGGTGGTATTGGCGACGGTCGCGGCGTCGTTGAGGCTTTTGTTGCCGGTGCTGAAGGCGTTCAGTGTGGTACTATTTTCTCCATCTGCAAGGAGAGCCCTGTCGGCGACAACTGGCGCAAGGCCGTAATTGAAGCAACCGATACTGGTACGGCTGTTGTTGGTACTAGCATCAGGGGTGGTGCCACCCGTGGTATTGCCAATGATGAAGCAGCTAAATTGATGGAACTGGAGAAAAATGGCGTCTCTAGGGATGACTTCAACGCAGCAATGAACAAGGCCTTGTACGTGGGCGTGCGTCAGGATGATCCTAAGGAAAGTTTCTTCATGTCAGGTGAAGTTGCCGGCTTAATCAAGGAATCAAAACCTGCTGCGCAAATCATCAAGGACCTGATGGATGATGCACAAAGGGTCATTGAAAAGGGCGTTGAAATTTTCTAGGATAGTTAAAGGGCAATAACATGGCCGAAGAAAAGTTACGCATTGGCTTGTCGGGCAGTTTTACCAAGCAGGTTACGGATGAGGTTGTGCAACAGTTCGCAGAACTGAGTGGAGACCATAATCCTGTTCATATGGATGAGGACTTTGCGAAGAAAACGCAGTTTAAGCACCGCATCGCTCACGGGATGATCACGGCGGCCTTCATTTCAACCTGCCTTGCAGAACACATTCCGGGACAGGAAAGCTGTATTTATTTAGACCAAACGCTCCGCTTTGCCAAACCCGTCTATTTGAACGATATCTTAACGGTCAAATGCACGATTACGGAGTTCATTCCCAAAGCACGCTTTACAATTGTGGTATATGATACAATTGTAACTAATCAAGATAATGTTGTAGTTACTAGTGGCCAGGCAAAGACAATGGCTACGAAATAAAATAATTTTTATAAATTTAAAGCCCCGTATTATGGCAGTTATGTGCATAATACGGGGCTTTTTGAAAGCTTGCATAACTTTTGGTTATATTACAAATGAAAATTATGTATTTCACAATATTAGGCTGTAAGCGGTATCCTTAATTTGTCAGAAAACGTTGAAGGGTTTTCTGAATATGAAAGTATTTAAATTGTTTGTTTTATTATTAATCTGCTCTCAATAACTCAAACTCATTTATTGTTTCGTAATTAAACTCGTTATTCATTAGAGGAGGATATTCTAATGGCAATACAATTTATCAGTAGTAAAAAAGCTGCTGAATTAATTCCAGATAAAGCAGTAATTGCGCTCGATGGATTTTTAGGCAGTGACACTCCAGAAGAAATTTTGGAATGCATGAGGGCAAGGTTTAAAAAAGAGGGTCATCCTAACAACTTGGAGGTTTGGCACGCATCAGGAATCGGTGATGGCAAACACCGGGGAACCAACAATTTTGCTGAAAAAGGGTTTTTGCACCGCCTAGTGGGTGGACACTGGGCACTAGCACCGGAACTCGAACCACTCTCAGCCAATAATGACTTTGAAGCGTTTAATTTCCCACAGGGCGTTTTATCACAAATCTTTCGGGATGCTGCTGCACATAAACCAGTTTTAATTACTAATGTGGGGTTGGGTACTTTTGTAGATCCAGAAGTTAGCGGTGGTCGTTTAAATGAGGCTGCTAAGAATACAACTTTAGTAAATAGAATCAATATTCATGGGAAAGATTATTTAGCCTATGAGGTTCCTAAGCCGAATGTTGCACTGTTACGTGGTACATTTGCTGATGAAGATGGTAATATCACTTTTGAAGATGAACCGTTGACTTTAGTTGCTACGGCGATTGCAATGGCTGCACACAATAATGGTGGTAAGGTTTTTGTACAGGTTAAGCGTGTTCTTAAGAGCGGATCAATGAATCCTAAGGACGTCCGCATTCCGGGTGTGCTGGTTGATTATGTCGTTGAAACTAATGATATTGAAATGACAAGACAAACAACCGATACACAGTATAACCCGGATTTTGTTAAATCTGCAGTTATTAAAGCAGCTGATGCAATAGATCTGCCATTAGACAGTAAGAAGGTTATTGCTCGGAGAGCAGCCCTATTTTTCAATCGAAAATCAGATCAGGTTGTCAATTTTGGTATTGGTAAGTTTCCAGAAACTTGTTCACTCGTACTAAAGGAAGAAGGCGTGTCTGGCAATATTATGACAACTGTTGAGCCAGGAACGTTTGGTGGCACACCACTAGGAGGCGGCGACTTTGGGGCAGCAATTGCGCCTCAATCAATCATTGATGAGCCGTATATGTTTGACTTTTATGACGGAGGCGGCATTGACCTAACTTTCTTGGGCTTAGCTGAAGCTGATGCTAATGGCGATTTGAATGTATCTAAATTTGGACCAAAAATTGCCGGTACTGGCGGTTTTGTGGATATTACACAGAATACTCCTAAAATCATTTTTACGGGTACCTTTACTGCAGCGGGTCTGAAAGAAGAAATTAAGGATGGCCAACTACATATTATTCAAGAAGGTAAAGTAAAGAAATTTGTTAAGCAAGTTCAACAAGTAACATTTTCGGGCAAGGTTGCCTATGAGAACAAGCAAAAAGTTTGGTATGTAACCGAACGGGCTGTTTTTGAATTATGTTCAACCGGCTTAAAGTTAATTGAAATTGCTCCAGGTGTTGATTTACAAAGAGATGTTCTTGATCAAATGGAATTTAAACCATTGATCAGCGATGACTTAAAGACAATGGATTCAAGAATTTTCCAAGCGCCTATTATGAATATAAAGAACGATGATTAAGACCTTTTAAACTAAGTTAATAATTAAGCAGTATTTTTAAATGGATGATGTAATTTGCATTTAATACTGCTTTTTTTATCAATTTGAACATGTATGAAAGCAGAGGAAATAATTTTGGATATCAATCAAATTAAATATTTGCTAACTGTTGTAGATAATAATTTTAATTTAACAAAGAGTGCAGAAGTATTACATGTTTCACAGCCAGCTATTAGCAAATCAATTAAGGATATTGAATTCAAAAAAGGTATACAGGTTTTTAAGCATAAAAAGGGTCGAATCGTTGGTTTAACCCATTATGGAATGACGCTTGTTAATGAATCACGGAAGGTTTATCAGCAATATGTTGTGATGATGGAAAAATTGAATCAATTATCAGAAGGAAGAAACGGGACTATAAGAATTGGAATTGCCCCAGTAATCAATTCAATTGTATTCAGCAATGCACTACTTTCTTTCATTAATACCAACCCCGGTATTGAGCTAAAGTTAGTTGAAGACGGTGCGTATAGTTTGCAGCGTAAACTAGTCTTAGGGGATATTGATTTAGCCGTAATTGTTTCACCAGCGACAATTGAAGGAATTTATGAAAATACGATTTATGAAAGTAGTGTACGCGTTTGGTTTAACAAACATCATCGGTTTAATCAGCTTGAAGAGAGAGCTGTATCCTTTGCAGAAATTGAAAAAGAAAAAATAGTTACCTTAACAGACAGCTTTATGGTTACCTTTCAGTTGAATAAAAGATTCAGAGGGGACCGGATACATCCTAATTACTTTTTACAAACCGTTTCTTGGGATTTAGTGTTGAATTTAGTGCAAAAGGACCCAAAATTGATTGGTATTCTAGCTGCACCGATTGGACAAAGTTATAGTGATCAGAGTATTAAAAGCAAAGAGATGGAGCCTACATTTCCGTGGAAAATTTCACTGTGCAATACAGTTGATTCGATTGAAAATCCTACCATTGATTATGCAAAAGATTGGTTTTTGAAATATTTTTCCAAGTATAAAAAAATTTCAATAGGTAATAATTAGAAGGAATATTGACATGTTAATGAAGATTGATAATAAAGAAATTTATTATGAAGTTATGGGTGTTGGACCGGCAGTGATCTTTTGTCATGGTTTTGGTGGGAGTCACGTTGTTTGGTCAGAACAGGTAAATTATCTAGTAAAAAGTGGATACCAAACTATTACTATTGACTTGCCCGGTCACGGCAAAACAATAGGTCCGGCTGCAGGCACAATGAAGGAATTAGCGGATGAAATAGCACAGCTTATCCAGAACTTAAACCTAAAAACAATTATTTTAATTGGTCACTCGATGGGCGTGGGCCTGATTTGGGGACTTTTAAAATATCACCCTGAATTAGTTGTAGACAAAGTAATCGCTGTTGATCAAACACCTAAAATGCTTAATGATGTAGATTGGAATTTCGGTTGGACTAATGGTCAGCTACGATTGACTAAGGATAATTTTCAGCAAGTTTTAATTGAAAATAAACACGTCAAAGAAACACTTAACGGCATAGACAGTCGCGTGTGGAAGAAACTATTTCCCTTCAAGAAAAAGTATCCTTTTAATCGTGCTAAAAATTTGCCGTTGCTGCTGGATCATGTGCAAAAAGACTGGCGCAGCGTGGCCTATGGGATGGATATGCCCACACTAATGGTAAGCTCTGCCAAAAGCCCATATTTTCCAATAGGGTATACGGCCGCACTGCAGCAGAAAAACAGTCATATCAGTGTAAAAATAGTAGACGATGCTGGCCACGACGTAATGGCGGAGCAGCCAGACGAGTTTAATGCCCTGATGGGCGAATTTTTAGGAATCAAGCAATGATGAAAGCAGTTTTCCCTGGAAGTTTCGATCCGATTAGCAACGGTCACCTCGCCATAATTGCCAGAGCCTCTCTGCTATTCGAAGAAGTAATAGTCGTTGTGGCCACTAACACGCACAAAGCCACGTTGTTCTCACCGCGCAAAAGGTTTGAAATGGCTAAGGAGGCGGTCTCCGGCTGGAAAAATGTGCACGTTGAGTTGGTCCAAGATGAATTGACGGTAACTTTATTGCAGCGGTTGGGAACAAACGTAATTGTCAGGGGCATTAGGAATGAACAGGATTTTATTTATGAGCAGCAGATTGCGCAGATGAATAATAAATTGGATCCGAATGTTGAAACGGTTATCCTGTTTTCCAGTCCTGAGACGTGCTGCATTTCTTCCAGTCTGATTCGTGAAATAGCACGTTTTGGCGGGGATTTGTCTGCAGTTGTTCCCAAAAACGTTAATTTAGCCTTACGGGCTTTATATCAGAATAAATAAATTCATGGAGAAATAATGAAAAGAGAATATACAACTAAATTAGCAATAAGTGCTGTTTTTGTGGCGATACTAATTTTGCAAAGTTTTGTACCGAATATTGGCTATATCAGAATACTGCCCGCGCTGCCGGCAATTACAACAATTCCGTTAACGGTTGCCATTTATGGCAGCTTGCTGGGTCCGTGGTACGGGGCCGGTTTTGGTTTATTCTGGGGATTAACCAGATTAGTAGTTGCATATACGCAACCAGGCGATATGGTCAGCCTGTTATTGTTTCAAAACCCGGTAATATCACTGGTTCCTAGTATTTTTGCAGGCTTTTTCCCGGGGTTGATTGCGGCTGGCTTTAAGAGCAAAAAGGTGGGGATGCAAAGGCTGGCTTGTATACTGAGCGGCGCAGTGACGTCCTTAACTAATACGGGACTCGTTATCATTTTGACTAGTCTGATTTTTATGAATAACCCGGCCGTTTTGACTGCACACATGGGCAATTTTAGTGCGGGGACGTCGCTTATCGTAATCCTGATCGTTTCGCTGGGGATGAATGGCATAATTGAAGCGATTTTTACGGCTGTAGTTACGCCGCTTATTGTCACGCCACTGCGCTACGTGATGAAAAGGGCCTAGAAATGAGCAATTTCACTAAAGTTTCACGGAACAAGTGGGCTCAAGAAGTGAAGAGCAGCGGCCGCATTGATAAAGATGAGCTGAAAGAGCTGCTGTCGCTTGGCGATGTAGTTGACATGGATGACATCAACGATATCTACACCCCACTGGTGCACTACCTCTACCTCTTTGTTCAAAACAAGAGAATGTTGCTAAAATCTATTAGCCACTTTGCCGGCACTAACAACAAAAGGCCTTTTATCATTGGCGTATCCGGTCCGGTAGCCGTTGGCAAATCCACGACTTCGAGGCTGCTGAAGATCTTGCTGGAACGCTCGTGTCCCCATCAAAAAGTTCAGCTCATGACCACCGACGGATTCCTTTACCCTAACTGGAAATTGGAAAAGAAGCGGCTGATGGACAGCAAGGGCTTCCCGGATTCTTATAATATGAAGCTTCTTGCCGATTTTCTTTCCGATGTTACGAGCGGTCAAAAAGAAGTGTTTTATCCGTTGTATTCGCATGAATTATCGGACATCGTGCCCGGCAAATACGGCAAAATTACGAATCCTGACATCTTGATCATTGAGGGCATAAACACCCTCCAGATTCCCCCCAACGAAGTGGTGGTGACGAGTGACTTCTTCGATTTTTCAATCTATATTGATGCAGACGAAAACCTGATCAGGACCTGGTTTTTACAGCGCTTTGTCCACCTGCTAGCCATGAATAAAAACAACCCGGCTAGTTTTTACTATTCTTGGGCAAAGCGGCCCAAAGCGGAGGCGGTTGATATGGCAGAACGCGTGTGGCAGACCGTTAACCTGGTGAACCTGCGTGAATACATTAGTCCCACTAAAAGCAGGGCCAACGTGATTTTGCATAAAAATTACGGACACCAAATTGATAATATTTACTTACGACATTTCTAAAAGAGTCTGGAAAAAAGTGCTCTTTGAAGTTAAATTAAAAAATTTCACAATTTAAAAAGACCGACAAATCAACGTTTTATTGACGTGACTTGTCAGCCTTTTTAGTTAGGTTAGAGTTTTTCCCAGACTCTTTTTTTAAAGATAATTGCGCTCAAGCCCCACAAAAATCGTTACGATCAATAAATCCGCACAGCCGCCCAAGCTGTAATTATTGGTCAGGCACTCCTCATTGAGCCGCAGCAAGCATTTTTTGCCAGCGGCGGTAGCATAGCCGCCAAGGTCCAGGTACTCAGTGGCACGTTTTTGCAGCCACCGAGCTGCATCGTAGCTGCCGGCGCGCTTGATGAGGTTGCTGTCGACCGTTACCGTGGCAATTTTCATTAGCGTGTCAAGCAGCCGGGTCTGCAGGGTGCCGGTGCTGTTTTGCAAAAAAGAAAGCGCAGCTTCGCGGACGGTGGGGTAGCCCTGCTCCGCTTGCGCACGTGCACCACCGGTCCCGTACTTGAGAAATTCTTGTTCACCGGCCGTTTTATGCTGGTTGTTTTGCACCAGGTCGTGTTCCACCAAGCCCCTGCACATTTTGGTGATGGTGGCAAAGAGTTCGGTCCCATTGGTTTGGCTGTAGCTTTCCGCGCAGACGAAAATCCCCAGGGCAAAAATTGCGCCCTTGTGGGTGTTGACGCCGTTTGTTGCGCTGAACATATCGTGCTCTGCCGCAACGCCTTTTTGCCGCAGTTGAAAAAACATCGCAGTCAGGTCGCTTCCCGTGAAGCTGCGGCCGATTTTTTCTGCCGCGGTAAAGTATTTGGTCAAACTCAGACTGCTGTCGATAAAAGTATAAACATCCATATCGGGGTGTGGTCCCGGGCTCGCCGGATCAACTAGGCCCGGCTTGGGCAGGGTAACAACTTCGTATAGAAGCGCTCTTAGCGCATTTTGCGTGATTGAATTAGTCATAATGCTATTTTAACTTTCTCTTTTTAAAAGTACAAAAGTTAATGTTAAAAGATGCAGACTATCAACAAGCGAGTAGGGCAATAAAGTATTTACTTTTTAAAAAAAGCAATTACAAAGTCGTCCAACTTTTGTCTTACGTCATCCATGTTATGATTGCCTCCTTGCAAAATGTGAAGTTCGCTGTTAGGCAATATAGCTTGAAAATGGCGAGAAGCGTAATTATTAACAATTTCGTCCTTGGAACCGGCTAGAACGAGTGCGGGCTTGCTAAACGCCTGCGCAACTTCGTATATGTTTAAAAATTTAGCGGTTCTAAAATAAAAACTTTTTAAAGTAAATGGTGCTAACTTTATTTTATCTGGGACATGGGTGGAATCGTATTCAATGCCCCAGCACGTTCCGATTTTGGCATCGTCAACCAGTGTAGCAGCTGGATTTATCAGAATTTCTTTTGAAATGATGTCTGGATAGTATCCAGATATCATAGCAGCAATGACTGCTCCTTGAGAATGCCCAACTAAATAAATGTTTTTAACACCAGGGATGTTTTTGGCATACTCAATAGCTGCACTAGCGTCTTCAAGCTGGGAAAAAACATTCATGTCTTCAATGTTGCCGTCACTGTTGCCATGTCCACTGAAGTCAAAACGCAGAGTAGCAATGTCACGAGACCACAGCTTCTGTGCCAATTCTGGTAGAAGAGTGCATGGCGAATTAATCATGTGGCCGGCAAAACCATACAGTAAAATTGCCAGGTCAAATTTTTCTTTATTTGGGGTATGAACTAACCCCTGCAGAGCTAACGTTTCGCGTCTAAAAACAATATTTTTTTCTGACATATGAATTCTCTCCCCTAAATAGTCTTTCACTTTAATTATAAATAATCTGATGTTTTTGGCACAAATATATAAATTACTTCTATCAATGTTTATATTAAAATTTATTGATAAAGATAAGCGGTTTCATTATTGTATGAATGTCAAGTGAATTTTTTAACACATGGGGAGAAAGTCATATGTTTAATAAAAAATACAAATTAACATCTGTATCATTATATTTCAGTACGATAATGATGGGTATCAGCATGTCCGTTTTAGCTCAATACAAAGGAGAATTTGCTCAACTTTGGCATACTAACTTGGCGGGCGTATTAAATGTTATTGGAGCAGCAGGTCTTGGAGGAATAATAGCTGCATTAATTACTGGCCCTTTGTCTGATAAATTGGGCCGAAAATTTTCGGCCGTAATTGGTCATTTCATTCAGTCAATTTATTATTTTGGTCTGTTATTTGCACCTAATCTTACAATTGCTTACATAATGGCAGTTATTGGCGGGGGCTTGGGGAATTCTCTTATTAATGCGGGAGCTATACCAACTTTAATTGAAATTTTCCCTAAAAATGCTTCTGTAGCAAACTTAATGACTAAGTTTATGATTAGTGCCGGTCAATTCCTGCTGCCCTTGTTTATCTTGCTGGCCAGTGCGACAGGCGTTGGCTACAGGGGTGTTTTTATAGGAGCAGGAGCAATTTACTTGCTTCTTACAATAATAATGATTTTCTTGCCTTTTCCTACTCCTGGTGAGGATGTAAAGGAAGCTCTAAAAAAAGGTCAACACAAATCAAGGCAACATGTAACTCTTGGAGCTGTCGCCTTAGTCTTAATTGGATATACTGCAACGGCTGTATTCTTTCTCTGGCTGAATACATATCAAGAATTGGCAATGCAGTATGGTATTAAACAGCCGGGTGTTCTGCAGTCAATTTATGCGATTGCTTCTATAGTATCAGTGTTGGTTAATTCTTTCCTTGTTAAGAAGGGGGTAAAAGAATCGACCATTTTGACCATTTATCCTCTTGTTAGTGCGTTGGGATTATTTTTGCCATTAATTATTCATCAAGGATGGATACTATACCTGGTTAGTCTAATTATTGGATTCTTTGCTGCTGGGGGCCTATTTCAGTTAGCATCAACTTTGCTTGCCAAGATGTATCCTAAGCTGAAGGCAACTGCTATGTCATTCGCTAGTTTTATGTCTATGCTTGCTAATATTACCATTTTAACTTTTGCATCGATCATAGTTCAGAATATGGGATCACACGGTCAACAGGGTATTTTAATTATGAACATTGTTGTATGTATTATTGGCGCTACGCTGGGACTAATTGTAAAAATACAGGAAAGCAAAACACGCAACTAGTTTATATGCAATTATAGTTAGCAACTTGAAATAAGGAAATATATCATGATTGAAAAAGATATAACGATTAAGCGGGATGGCTTGAATTTAGCTGCTAAAATCACGCTTCCCCCAAGCGACAAGTATGACGTCGCGATTTTAGCTTATGGATTTGTGGGAATGATGGATCCCACGGTTAATGATTTGCTTCCCGTTTTAGCAGAAAAACTTCATGAAGAGGGCATGGCCACTGTTCGCTTTGACTTTAATGGTCACGGCCTCAGTACAGGTCCGCTAGATAATATGTCTATTTATAATGAACTTGAAGACTACCACGCTATTCTTCAGTATGTCTTGGACAATTTCACGGGCATGAGTCACCTCTATCTTATTGGTCATTCCCAAGGCGGCGTTCTATCATCGATGATGGCCGGTTTTTATCCTGATAAGGTAGACAAGCTAGTCATTATGTCATCTGCATCCACATTAGTTGACGATGCCAAGATCGGAACCTGTATGGGGGTAGATTATGATCCCAATAATATTCCTAGCAAAATTGATTTTAAGGATTTTAAAGTAAACGATTGGTACTTTAGAACTGCCAAGTTTATCAATAATTATGATGTTGCACAGAATTTTCATGGACCGGTATTAGCCTTACACGGCGAAAAAGATGCAATAGTTAATAATTATAGTTCTAGGCACTATCAGGCCGTGCTTGATAACTGTGAATTTCATTTGATTCCGGGTAGCGACCATGGCTTGCATGAAAATCGTAGTCTTGTTTATGAATACATTCTGGATTTTTTAAAGAAATAGATTTTTAAGTCATAAAAACATTTTGCTAAACATGATTTTCATGGCTGTAATATTGCTAAGAAAGAATATGCTTCTGCTAAAGATATGTTATTTTGGGGAGTGGCTCTCGCCAATGTTTCAATTGTACCGTTAACGTTTTTAGGACACTCTTTGGGCAAGCTGATTTTATAAAGAATCATATGAGAATCGTTTAATAGACGGTTCTTATTTTTATTGATTTAATATACTGATTAATTTTATTAAATAGATTTATTTTTCTTTATGCTTCTTTCTTATATAATGTAAGCGATTTATGAATATTGAGAAAGATGGGATAATCATGGCAGAAAAAATCATTAGAACGCACGCTGCAGGGCGTAACGGTCAAATAGACTTTAACATTGAACTTGAAGATAACAATATAAAGAATATTGAGGTTACAAAAAATTCAGAAACACCAGCAATTTTTAACCAAGCCTTTGGTAAGTTAAAGAGCAACGTTATTGAAAATCAAAGTTTTGATGTTGATGCAGTTTCAGGCGCATCATTGATGACTCAAGCCATGCTTGAATCCGGTAAAAAAGCTTTAGAGGAAAATGGCATACAAACCAAGCCGATTGCTAAGCCTAAGCATGAAGAAGCAAATTTAAATGTTGACGTTGCTGTTATTGGCTCGGGAATGGCCGGATTAATGGCTGCGTGCCGTGCTCTTTCAATGGGTAAAAAGGTAGTTATTTTAGAAAAAAATGGCTATATTGGTGGTGCCACTGCATTAAATGGATCAAACGTGGTCGGGACTGGTTCTAAGGTATCGGCCCAATTATTTGGTGCTGATAGCAAAAAGGATTCGCCTGCTTTATTGGCAAAGGATATCGCCCGTGAATGTCGCGGTACTAACTATAAGGAACTTTCCACACTGCTAGCACAAAACATTGGAAAAGCTGTTGATTTTATCACGCAATTTGCTGATTTGACTTTCCAAACGGCAGAAACCCAAACGGTTGAGCATACTGTTAACCGCCAAATTGAGATGCCAACGCAAAGCTCCTATGAGTTAGTGATGAAAGTTGCCCAAGCCTTTGAAGATAAAGGTGGCAAGATTCTACTTGATGCTAGAGTTGAAGAACTAAATAAGGATGCTGACGGCAAGTTGAGTTCCTTAGTAGCAGAAGGCAGACACCAAACAACTGTCGTCAACTTTAAGTCATTAGTTCTTGCGGCAGGCGGTTTTGGAGCCAGAGACTACCGGGCACACAAGACCAATATTCCATATTACGGACCGATGACTTCGACGGGCGACTATTTTGATTTTGCCAAGAATATGAATTTAGTTACGAGGAACCTTGATTGGTACAAAATATACCCTCATGGACTGGAAGTTGAACCTGGCATTGCTAAGTTGACAACATATTCAACTAAAGAAGTTGCTGATATGGGTGCAATTTTTGTTAATCGTGAAGGCAATAGAATAGTTAATGAGTCCGCTCCGTACACTCACTTTAGGGATGCGATTGGCAAGCAGAAAGATAAAATTGCATTCATCGTCATGGACCAAAAAATGTGGAATCGGTTTTATGAATTATTGTTGAAATATGGTTTTACAAAGGAAGAAGTACAGGGCTTTTTCAATTTAGAGGGAAAGAAGAGCCCGATATTAGTAAAAGGCGACCTTGAAACAGTCGCAGACAAAGCTGGTATTGATTATAAAAACTTAAGCAAAACGATGGCTAATTATGCTGAAAGCGTTAAAAGCCGTCATGATTCTGACTTTAACCGTGATCCGCAATATTTACATGCCTATGAGGGAAATGCTTTTTATATTATTGAACAGAAGCAGCGGTTCTGTACTACCCTAGGTGGGTATGAAGCTACCGATCAAATGCAACTGCTTGATAAGGATTTTAATGCAGTTGCCAATTTCTATGCAGCAGGAGAAATAGTTGGGGGAGCTAATGGTCATGACTCTATGCCAAGTATGATGAATTCGTGGTCGTATGCTTCGGGTTTAGTAGCCGGGACTGCAGCTGCGGATAATGCCAACTATAACCACGGTTAGCCTATAAGTTCGAATAATTAATGTTGGTGACCACATCAAAAAGATTGCTGCATCTACGTTTGATTACGGAGATGCAGCAATCTTTTTTTGTTTTAAATCAATTTGTTTTGCTCAATGTAGTTTTTATAGCAATATTGCTGGGCAAAGTCTTGAAATTTGTTAGTTACAGGAGATGAAAAATGATTATTCCTTGTTACCATGTAAATTCGGTGATTATCAATCTGATTTTTGATCCGCAGCAATTTAACTAAATTGTCGTTCAATTGGGGCAGATTAGGAACAAGAGCCACCCCAAACCCCCAATGAACGAAGCCGATGATGGTATGATCTTCAACAGCTTCCATTTGGACTTTGGGGTGAAAATTGGTTGTATCAAAGATTTGATTAATTCGCGGCCGTAAGCCACTCTTGTCTGAGTACATAATAAATGGATAAGGAGACAATTCATTTAAGTAAACACTATCTTGGCTAGCAAGAGGATTAGATAGTGGGACCGCAATTTTCATTCCTTGGTCTACTAAATGGTGAACGTATAATTGCTCTACCTTTTGTTTGGGTTTAGAGCTAAAGACTAAATCCAGGTCATCATTAAGCAGACTGGCAACCAGATTTTCAGTGGTGTCTTGCTTGAAAGAAAATTGAATCTCTTTATTAGCTGTCTGTTTCTTAAATGCGTGCACCAGACGAGGAATTAAATCTTGTCCTAACGTAAAAGTGAAGCCTAAATTGATATGTCCACGATTGGCATCTAAAAGTTCTGCAATATGTTCAGAGCCTTGTTCAAGCTTGTTCAGACTTTCTTGAACATACTTTAGATAAATCTTGCCGTAGTTGGTTAATTTGATATTACGGCCTTCTTTTTCAAATAGCGGAACACCAATTTCATTCTCAATATTATCAATCGCATAGGATAAAGAGGGCTGTGAGATGCCTAGATTTTCCGCAGCCTTTGCCATGTGTTCAGTATGTGCTAATTCTACAAAAAATTTTAAGTGTCGTAAATTCATAAAAGCCTCAAATGTTTAATGGAATTACTTAAATCATAAAGTAATTTTATTAATAAAGCAAATTGCCTTTATTTATTCTAATTCTGCAAGCGATATCATAGATAGTGAAATAAATCTTTTTTGAAAAAGGAGAAAAACAATGACTAATAAAATTACTGGTGTCAATGGTCCTATTACTGGTTGGTTAGACGGGCACACTTACCTGATTGGACTCATGGCTTACCCGATTCGCCACTCAATGTCGCCGACGATGCACAACAATGCTTTTGCCAAGCTGGGGTTGAACTTTACCTACCTGTGCTTTGAAATTGGCAACGACAAGCTTAAGGGCGCGGTCGATGCAATCCGCACCCTAGACATGCGGGGCTCCAACGTTTCGATGCCAAATAAAAAAGAGGTCATCAAGTACCTCGACAAGCTATCCCCGGCTTCGGAAATGTGTGATGCCGTTAACACCATCGTCAACGATGATGGTGTCCTGACTGGCTACACTACCGATGGCATCGGTTTCGTTCAGTCGCTCAAGGACGAGGGCATTTCGATTGAAGGCAAAGTAATGACGCTAACAGGTGCCGGTGGTGCAGCTACCCCAATCGCCGTGCAGTCGGCCCTTGATGGTGTTAAAGAAATCAGAATTTTTAATCTCAAAGACGACAAGTGGGCTCAGGCTGAAAAGAACGTCAAAACCATTCAAGAAAAGACCGACTGCAAGGTGTCACTGACCGAGTTGACCGACCAAGAGGCGTTCAAGCAATCGATTGCAGAAAGCGACATTTACTGTGATGCCACGAGCGTTGGCATGAAGCCGCTAGAAGACAAGACGCTGGTATCTGACCCTTCATGGTTCCACAAGGATATGGTTGTTTTTGACACGGTTTATGCACCAAGGACGACTAAGCTAATGAAGGTTGCGCAGGAAGCCGGCGTTGAACATGTCTTTGATGGAATCGGCATGATGATTGAGCAGGGTGCTGCTTCATTCAAGCTGTGGACCGGTCAAGACATGCCTACCGACTACATTCGCGAGATCATGTTTTCTGATGAAAACAAATAAGTATTCTTAGTTTAAGTTTATACAACCTCTTGTTGGAAAAACTGACAAGAGGTTTTTCTAAAGGAGAAAAGCATGAAAAATAAATATACGCCCACAGCTCTGGCCCTGTATTTTAACTATTTTGTTCACGGCATGGGAGTGATTATCCTTTCACAAAATGCAGCTGCTTTGGCAAAACAATGGGGAACAACCCAAACTGCTGCCTTGGCTGTGGTTTCAGCCTTGGGAATTGGGAGAATTATCAACTTATTAATTTCGGGTATTTTATCCGATAAGTTTGGCCGTAAACCATTTGTTCAATTAGGAATTATTGCCTACTTTATCTTTTTTGTAGGGATCTTGTTTTCACCCAATACGGTTGTTGCATATGTTTTGGGCATTTTAGCCGGAATGGCTAACTCCTTCTTAGATACGGGGACTTATCCTGGTCTGATGGAAATTTATCCTAATTCAAAGGGTACTTCGAATGTTGTCTTGAAAGCATTTATTTCAGCAGGACAGTTCCTTTTACCGTTTATTGTTAGTGGATTAGCTGCTGCACACATGTGGTACGGATGGTCGTTCATTATTCCTTCAGCAATCTTGGTAATTACTTTCTTGTACTTCTTGTTTGGCGGCGCTTTTCCGGATTCTAAAGAGGTGGCTAAGGCCGATGAAGAAAAGGCCAAGGAAGCTGAAGCACAAGAAGATACTAACGTTAAGAGCAATTTGTGGATTGATGGCACCCTGTTCATTATTTATGGTTATATTTCTCAAGCAACATTTTATCTAGTTAGTCAGATGTTAACTCAGTATGGTCAACAAGTGGGCGGTATGGCCCAAGGTGCGGCACACTCATTGGTCTCATGGTATTCACTTGGATCTATTATCTGTGTTTTACTAACTGCGACTTTGGGTAGAAAATTTAGTGAGATTCAATTCGTTCCAATTTATACACTAGGAGCTTTTATCTCTATCTTATTAATGTGGATGTTCCCAACTAATGCTGCTTTGATGGGGATCCTTGCCTTGCTTGTTGGTTTCTTTGCTGCTGGTGGGGTAATGCAGTTAGCCTTAACTGTCATGGCTGAATTCTTCCCAGCAGGTAAAGGTACGGTTACAGGATTTTTCTATACTGCAGGGTCGATTGCTTCATTCACCATTCCACTCCTTATCGGTTGGATTGGCAATATGAAGAACGTCATGCTGCTAGACGTTATTATTGCCTTAATTGGCTTTATTGATACGCTTCTTATTGCAATTCGCTACAAGAAGTTATTTGGCAAACTAAGTAAATAAAGGGGACGCAAAATGTCTACTGTAAAAATTAGAAATATTGTTTTAGGAACGGGCATGCCCAAGATTGCCGTCCCAAACGTCGGAACGACTGAAGCGGAAATTATCTCCTCTGCTAAAAGTATTGCTGCTGCCGACCCCGACTTAATGGAATGGCGGATAGACTATTATCAAGCCGGTATTGCCGACACTGATGAGTTGATTGCCGCTGCCAAGAAGCTACGCGAAGTTGTGGGTGAATTGCCAATCTTGGTCACGTTCAGGACCAAAAACGAAGGCGGCGTGCTGGAATTGTCTGAAGACGACTACCTGGATCTACTGCAAACCGTTATCGCAAACCGCCTGGGCGATGCTGTTGACATTGAACTCTTTCATGATGAAAAGCGGGTCAAGGCACTCGTTGAATTGGCCCACAATTACAATGTTGTCGTGATCATGAGCAACCACGATTTCGAGAAGGTTCCGGCTAAAGACGTAATTGAGTTTCGCCTGGAAAAAATGGCAGCGCTTGGGGCGGATGTTCCCAAGCTTGCGTGCATGCCGCACACGGCGAGTGATGTGCTGACACTGCTTGAAGCGACAAGTGAAACATGCGCTAAGCTGCCCAACCCGCTGATTACGATGGCAATGGGCGACCTCGGCAAGGTAACGCGGGTTGCCGGCCAGGTGTTTGGCTCGAGTCTGTCTTTTGGCGCGGTGGGCAAGACATCAGCTCCGGGACAATTGTCAATCGAAGACCTGCGTAATGCAGAAAACTACTTAGAGATACATTAATTATTGAAATAAAAGCACAGGGTGAGATATTCTCTGTGCTTTTATAGTAGAAAATAGTTTTATCTTAACCTGGTGCTAGTTATATATTTTTATATTCTGTAAAAAATAAAGTGTTAGATTTTATAATTTTAGACGAAAAGTATGGTTATATTAAATTGTGTTAAGTAAAACATCAATATTTTATAAATAACGATTGAAACAATATTATCTATTTAATCTAAGTTTACAAAGATCAGGTATTTTGAAAGGAGAAAGATAATGAATAAAATAAGAAAAATAATGTTAATTGTTGCATTGTTATTTTTAAATATCGTTGAACAAGCGGCCAGTGTTATAACAGCAACTATTCCAGGTATGGCCAAGACTTTTGACAATGTTTCCTTGACTAATGTTGAAATGCTAACAACCATTGTTTCAATGTTTGTAACAGTTTTTGTTCTTGTAAGTGGAGTAATTGTCAAAAAAATTGGACAAAAGCAAACAGCTCTGTTGGGATTAGTAATAGCAGCTATAAGTTCAATAGTTCCAGCATTTTCAAATTCATATATTATAATATTAATTTCTCGAGCAGTTCTTGGTATAGGTATTGGTTTGGCCAATCCTCTTGCAATTAGTTTGATTGGTACCTTTTTTCAAGGTGATGAGCGAGCTAAATTAATGGGCTGGCGGTCAGCTGTAGCTGGTGTTGGTACATCTCTTATGACATATTGGGCAGGTCAACTGTTAAAAATTAGTTGGCATGCTTCTTACTTAGTATATTTGCTGTTTATACCTGCTGCTATTCTGTTTATTATGTTTGTTCCAAGTCCAGAAAAAGAAGGCTATATTGAGGAACAAAATTTAACTAAAGAAAATGATAAAAGAGTTGCGCATATTCAAAATTCTAAGCCACTACTGATTATGCTTATGGTTCTGATGTTTATGGCAATGGTTAATTTTATGATTCTTTCTGTTAAATTACCGACCTTTTTAGTCCAAAATAAAATAGGTACGGCTTCTCAATCAGCTACTGCATGGAGTATTCATAATCTTGCCGGTTTGTTGGGCGGAATGAGTTTTGGCTATTTGTATAAGCATTTAAAGAAGTATTTATTACCATTAGGCCTTGTTTTTGTTGGGTTCGGCTTTATAATGATAGGTCTTTCTAAAGAAATGGGAATGATTTATTTATTAAATATAGTCACCGGCTTTGCAGCTTCTAATGTAACACCGTATATTTTTAATCGAATAAGTGAAAAGGCTTTACCACAAAATGCACCATTTTATACTTCTCTAGCATTAGTCGGCTCTAATTTTGGCTCATTTATTTCACCATATGCAGGAAGTTTTATCGGTAGAACAGGCAAATTAGCTATTATTAATGCCGGAATTATTTTAATCGTATTAGCAATATTTACTATAGTAGTTTCTTTTAGGAGCACAAAAGCTACAAGGTAGTATTTTGGAGGAAATAATTATGCATTTTCAAATGGGTAAAAAAATAGATTTTGAAAGAAATGAAGATTTACTTGAAAAAGCAAAAGCTGTTCAAACACCGTTATTAACTGAGACTGTGGAACCTAAGGATATGGTTGAAGTGGTTACAGGCAAAGGAATAAGTGGAATAACAGTCAAGTCTTCTTCAAAAAAAATTCAACAGCTTAGCAAGTTTGGCTATGGACGAGATGATTCAATTATTTTGGATTTTGGTGATCACCATGTGGGCTATTTTAGTGTAGAAATTTCTTCGATAGGTTCACCTATGGATGCTCCATTATTTTTGCATTTAGTATTTGCAGAACAACCCGTTGAATTAGTTAAAATAAGGGAACCTTATCGTGGAGTCCTGAGCAAATCTTGGTTACAAGAAGAGTATATGCATATTGATAAATTGCCAACTATTCTAAAACTAAAAAGAAGATATTCTTGTAGATACGTTAAATTAGAGGTTGTTGACACTTCACCTAAATGGAAAGTTGTATTTCACAATCCGAAGTTTGAAGCAAAGAGTGCCGTGTCCTTATCTAATATAAAGCTTTTCAAAACTGGTGATAGTTTATTAGATAGAATAATTGAGGTTAGTGCAAAAACTCTTCAAGATTGTATGCAAGATGTATTTGAGGATGGTCCAAAAAGAGATAGGAGGCTGTGGTTAGGAGACTTACGTCTTCAAGCTCTGGCAAACTATGCGTCGTTTAATAATCAAAACTTGGTTAAGCGATGTTTATACTTATTTGGAGCTTTACCAACTAGTAGTGGGCGAATTACAAGCAATTTATTTACTAATTCTAATCCTATTCCAGATGATACGTTTTTATATGATTATGGATTATTTTTTATTTCGACAATGTATGATTATTATCAACAATATCATGATAAAGAAACCATAAATGATTTGTTTCCCGCTGCAAAACGAGAAATAAATCAAGCTTTGCTCTATTTAAATAATATAGATGTGGTAGAACTAAGATCAGATTGGCCTGTATATATTGATTCAGGAAACGATTTTGATAAATCAACATGCGCAACAGCTATTTTAATTTATGCCCTTAAGCAATTTGTTTACTTAGGAAAAATAATTAATGAAGATGTAACAAAGTATTCTCAACAACTAAAGAAGATTCAAGCTTCAGTTGTTACTCATTTTTATGATAAAAGAAGCAAATTTTTTGTTAGTGGGAAACAACGGGAAGCTAATATAGCTACTCAAGTTTGGATGGTATTAGCTCATGTTTTATCCGATGGAGAAAATCATTCTCTCATGCAGCAAAGTATGAAAAAGTTTTATCCATTTAAAGATATCACAACTCCGTATATGTACCATCATATCGCTGCCGCTCTTTTTGAATCAAATAATTTAAAATTAGCTGTTCAATTAATTAAAGAATATTGGGGCGGCATGCTTAAATTGGGTGCGGACACTTTTTGGGAAGCCTATAAACCTGATGATATTAATTTTTCGCCATATAATAACTTAGCAATTAATAGTTATTGCCATGCTTGGAGTTGTACACCAATTTATTTGTTAAAAAAGTATGTAAAGTAAAAAAGAATGGTGAGTATAGTATGTATAAATACCTTAGTATAGATATAGGCGGTACAAATATTAAGTTCGGATTGTTTAATAAATCTGGAGAATTAGTTGATAAGAACTATACAAGCACACCATGTAGTAATGTTTCAGATTTAATAGAAAAACTTGAAGGTATTATAGAGCCATATTTATATTGTATTAAGGGAATAGCTATTAGTGTCCCTGGAAAAGTGAATTCTAAATCTGGAACAGTTTATCATGGAGGTTCTTTACACTATCTTGATCAATTTAATTTTAAACATGCTTTTCAAGATAAATATGATATTCCCGTAGAAGTAGAAAATGATGGCCGATCTGCAACTCTTGCTGAAATGTGGCGTGGAAGTATGTACAACGTGAATAATGGAGCTGTACTTGTTTTGGGTACTGGTGTAGGAGGTGGAATAATTGCAAATGGGAAAATATTACGGGGTTTTCATAATCAGGCTGGAGAAATAAGCTTTATTACTTTAGCAAATCAAATTGATCAAACAAATATGGTTGGGCGTTTGTGTTCATCAATAAATATGATTGAAGAGTGTTCAAGAAAAATGGGTAATCCTAACAACCATGATGGTGGAAAAGTATTTGATGCTTTAAATAAAAAGGATAAAAGAATAATGCCTATATTTAATAGATATTGTGCAGCTATTGCAACAACAATATTAAACATTCACAGTGTGATAGATTTGCAAAGAGTGGCAATTGGTGGTGGAATCAGCAATCAACAAATTTTGCTCAAGCAAATAAAAAAAGAATTTGTTACTGGAATTAACCATTCTCCTAAGATTGAAAAAAATATTGAATTGCCAGAAATTGTAGCTACTTCTTTTTTAAGTGATGCAAATTTATATGGCGGATTATATAATTTTTTAAATAAACAAACAAAGTATACAGAAAGATAATTTTATGATGCAAGTCAACAAATTTCCAGATAATTTCCTTTGGGGTGGAGCAACTGCAGCTTGTCAAATAGAGGGTGCATACTTAGAAGGCGGTCGAGAGCCTTCGACAATTGATGCAATGCCAGGTGGTAAAGACAGGTTAGAAATACTTGGAAGTGATAATTTCGATTGGAAAATTAATAAAAAGAAGTATAACTACCCCAATCATTTTGGCATAGATCATTATCATAGATATAAAGAAGATATTAGACTTTTTGCCGAAATGGGCTTTAAGTGTTATCGTTTTTCGATTTCTTGGAGTAGGATATTTCCTAAAGGTATTGAAGATGTACCTAATGGTAATGGACTAAAATTTTACGATAACGTAATTAATGAATGTCTAAAGAACAAAATCGAACCAGTGATTACGCTTTCACACTACGAAATACCACTATATTTAATAAAAAAGTATGATAGTTGGGCTAATAAAAAGCTGATTAAATACTTTGAAAAATTTGCAAAAACAATTTTACATAGATATTCAACTAAAGTAAAATATTTTATTACCTTTAATGAAATTAATTCGGCATTACATTTCCCTGTCTTATCTCAGGGATTGGTACCTAGGACTGGGTCTAAAGATTATAAAAATATTTTTCAGGCGTGGCACAATCAATTTTTAGCTAGTGCAAGAGTAGTCAAGTATGCTCATAGAATTAATTCTGAAATAAAAATGGGTTGCATGATTTTATCTACAGCAAATTATTCTTACGATTGTAATCCTAAAAATCAATTAGCTAGCTTTCATAGAGAACAAGAATTTAATTTCTTCTGTTCAGATGTTCAAGTTCGTGGAATATATCCAACGTATACACATCGTCTTTTAAAAGAACACGGATTAACTGAACAAGATATTAATTGGACGAATTCAGAACTTGATGAGATAGCTATGGGTACTGTGGATTATATTTCGTTGAGCTATTATCAGTCAAATACAATTGATGTGGTTAATGATCGAGAAACTGTTCCTGGTAATTTGACGCATAGTGTTAAAAATCCTTTTTTAATTGCCTCTCAGTGGGGATGGCAAATTGATCCAATAGGCTTACGTATAATACTTGATAAGCTTTATGACCGGTACCAGAAACCATTGTTTGTTGTAGAAAATGGGTTAGGCGCTGAAGATGAACTAACTAGTAAAAACAAAATTTACGATGATTATAGAATAGACTATCTAAAAAAACATCTTGAAGCAATCGGCGGTGCCATTGCTGATGGAGCTAAAGTTATCGGTTATACCCCGTGGGGCTGTATTGATTTAATTAGTTCTTCAACAGGACAGATGAGCAAAAGATATGGCCTTATATATGTTGATCTTCAAGATGATGGGAGTGGCTCATGCAAGAGATTAAGAAAAAAGTCCTTTTTTTGGTATAAAAGAGTAATTGAAAGCAATGGGAAAAACTTATCAGTAGAGGGGTTAGAATATTAACTTATAAAAAAGAGTCTGGGAAAAAACTATTTCCCGGACCAACAAAAAAAGACGTTGAACTCAACGCCTTTTTTCGTATACATTTTGTCTTGGCCCTGATATTATTTGTTTACCAAACTCAAATAGATCGGAGACCAATTTCAATGTACCAAAATTATACCACAGGCCAAACTGCTTTAGTACTCAATTTAGATTTTGTTATTCCCCAGGACCACCTGGTTCATGCCATTAGCCA
>NZ_JBWXGB010000010.1:0-29324 GCF_059900845.1 Lactobacillus sp. CA30L | reverse complement strand
TTTGGTACATTGAAATTGGTCTCCGATCTATTTGAGTTTGGTAAATAAATAATATCAGGGCCAAGACAAAATGTATACGAAAAAAGGCGTTGAGTTCAACGTCTTTTTTTGTTGGTCCGGGAAATAGTTTTTTCCCAGACTCTCAATCGTTGATATTCTGTTTATACAATAAATGATAATACTTAGCCTACATGTCCACCAAAAATTGTTGCTAATCCTATGCCCAATCCCTTGTCTGCAGGGAATTGTGGATCAAGTAATAATCGATAAATCTTTCTTCCGTTATCTGATAACTCTTGTCGAATAGCAAGAGGAGTTAGTTCCAATTTGAGAGAATTAACTATAGCAGGAAAATATTCTTTTTTCTAAACGCTTTTTTATATTAAGAAATATTTTTCTTTCTTTTGTCGTAATGAGGCCTTGTAAACAATAATTTATTTCATTAAATAAAATAGTTTAACTTTTTATTTGTTCATATAAACCACTTTCATCAGTTATGCCCAAATCCAAAACCCTTACTCATAGCATGTCCCCAACCTTGTTTCATTACATGTAAAACTGTTTGTGTGGGAGATCTAATTACAACATATTTATATTGTCCAGTATTGCTTTGTATAAGTACTCCATTAGAACCAGTGGTACTATCAACTACATGCCAAGTTACTTTATTTTTAGGAAAATATCCTGTACTTGCTGTATGTGCCATCGAGCGTAATAATGGGTTAACGGCTTCATCAGGAACTTGTCCAGCTTTAATATCCTGTTTTACTTTAACTTCTTTATTAGAAGCTTGTGCTGTGTTTATAGCAGCCTGTTTTGCTTCTGCTCCTTTATTAGAGGCTTGTACTGTGTTATCAGGAACTTGTTTAGCTTCATTTTACAATTCACCAATTTGTTTTTTTATAGATAAAATTATGATTTTATATATGCACTCTACAATACTATTACATTTAATCACATTTATAATGTCATCCTCTTTCTCCAATCTATTATTTACCTATCCTGATAATCCGCTAAATTAATTACCTGATCATACTTGTCCAAATCAGCAATTTGATAATGATGAATTACCTCTACGAAGGTTAAATTTGAATGCAATAATATCTGATGAATTGCGGCTGAAGTCGCTTGATCAAGTGAAGCATTGATTTCATCAAGTAAAAGAATTGGACGTTTTGATAAAATTGCTCTTGCTAATTCGATTCTCGCTAACTGCCCACCAGATAGCTTGTCGGCATTATCCCCTAATTGATAACTAAAATCTTTTTCTTCCACCATTGTATTTAACTCTAATTGCTCACAAACTTGTTCAACTTCGTTTACAGGTAATTTTTCACCTAATGTTAAATTAAACCAAAGTGTATCAGCAAAAATAACCGGTGCTTGACTGGAATATGCAAATAGATTAGATATTTGATTGGCCTTGACTTTTTGATTATCAATCAAAATATTTGATGCTTTCCCAAATTTATTAGACATCATAAAATACAACAAAGTAGACTTACCACTGCCAGAAGGTCCAATAACCGCTATCTTTTCTCCAGGATTAATAATTAAATTAAGCCCACTGAGAAGTTGCTTTTTATCCCTTACCAAACAGATATTTTGCCAATTTACTTGTTTATTGAAAGTATATTTGTCAGACGACCCTTTGTCGGCTGACAAATCCAAATAATAATTAACCTTTTTTACAATATCTTTAGTCGTTGATAAGTGATTGCGCTCTTCCAAAATTTGCATAAGCGGATTTATAAACGAATTTGATAATTGAACAATTGCAAATAGGACACCCATAGTTGTTTGCCCGTGTAACACCATTAGCCCACCTAAATAGGCTGGAATGACAAATGTACCATAAATTCCTACAAAGCCTACAACTGTATGAATATTATTACTCAACAAATTCATCTTACACAGAGCTTGTTCTAATTTTGAAATTTTTGGTAGATTTTCATCAACAGCATTAGCTTGCTTGTGATATAACTTTAATGAATCCGTTCCTGCTAAAATGTTTTTTACTTGACTGACATACCTGCTATTAGCTTCGGTCCACTGATTTGAAGCTTTACGTATTGGCTTTTGTAATAAAGCTGAAACCAATATTGGAAGAGTAGAACCTATTAGGAAAAATACCGTCAAAATCATATTAATATATATTGCATAAATTAATGAAAACGCCACTGTCACAAAATAAAAGACAATATTAATTTCAGCATTAAATCGATTAGTTTCTAATAATTTAAAATCATTGGTTAAAAAGCCTAAAGCCGAAGCATTATCTTCTTTAGACGTTTCTAACATTCCCGCGAGAATTTTAGTTCGCAAAAGGGTATTGACTTCCTTAACAGCATCATTTTTTAAATAATTGTAGCCTAACTCAGCCACTAAAACGATTAAAAACAAAATTAGAGCAACTAAAAACATGCGGGGTAATTCATGCAAATTTCTATCTGCTAATGCATTTGTCATGGTTTCTAACACATAAGCCATAACAATATTCTGCGTACTAGCAATTATGCCAAGTATTACAAGTGCTATAAGTTTCCATTTAGTATAATATCTAGCAATCATAATTCTCCTTGCTTAATATTAAAAATAATTCGAAAAATGCAATTTTAAGTTGAACACCTTATTTGCTTTGATAGATGCAATCTAATCTTCTCACATATAATTCATCGGGTGTGTGGTAGGCTAAGATCTTGCGGCTTAAGCATTCAGGCAAGTCAGTTGCCTTAATCTGTAATAAACCACGTTCCACATAATGGTAAAGCGTCTTGGTGCAGACCGTTTCATTCCGGACAAATGTGCCGCTGGCTAAGGCTCGACCTGCGCAGGGCATCAAGGGACCAGCGCTGCTTGGCATCATAGCGGTGCCGTTTACCGTGATAGAGTGCAATCTGACCGCGTTCAAGCTCGTATTTCACGGTTGTGGGCGAACAAATTAAGACTAGCGGCAATTTGGCGCAGGGACTGACCTTGTCTGTGCAAGACTTGGATAAGCACGCGGTCTTGCAAAGCAAGATGTTGGCCCTTTTGGTGACTAGATATGGTAGAATTAAGCGAGTTCATTGGAAACTTCTTTCTAGAATTGATTGGGTTAATTACATTCTATCAGAGAAGTCCAATGGACTTTTTTATTTTTTAATCAGCGCAAGTGTTCAACTTCATTTTACAATTTACCCCATTATTAACCTCCAATAATGTAGTATATCCAATATTGTGATATGTATTGAATTAAAAGTCAATATTTTTTTAATTTAATTATTATAAATAAAAAATATTGGTACAGGCAAGGCAAAGTTAAACAAAATAGATTAAAGCTCTAACTCTTCTTCTTTCCCTTGTCCTCTTTTATATTGTTTATATATTGTTGTCAATTATAGTTGAGAAAGTGGTTGTGATGTCGTATGCTTCTCAATATTCTTTTCAATTTCCTTCTCTTCGATAAAATTTACCATGCGATCGGCAGCCTTAGTGGTATTCGATAGAATTTTCGATTGCACTTCTGGATCTAATTGATCAAGCTTTTTTCCGTTGTCTGTCCAGCCAGCAATGTAATCTACGGTGTAATCTCGAGTATCAATGCCATAGTTTTTGGCCTTTGTGCTGCGCGTGTACCTGCAAGTTTGGCCCCATGCCCGAAATTCCATTTTGATACGCCCAGTCCTTGAGGTCGGTCATATCATTTGAAAAGTAATAATCTGCAGCGTAAGATGTGAACTTCTAAAATAAGGCCGCAGAATTCAGCCATAATAAAACCCCGAAATCGTCTAAATTTCGAGGTTGATATTATTCTTCGCCGTTTTAAATTGCTTTAACCTATTCTGCTGCTTCTTTTTCTAAGGCCTTAGCCTCATACAGCTTCTCGTACAAGTCCACCATCTCACCGGCCAAATCCCTAAACGTGATTGCATTCATCAGGTGGTCCTGGGAGTGGACAACCAGCAAGGTTACCGTGGTGTGGTCACCCTGGGCCTCCTTGGTCAGCATCCCGGTCTGGGAGTTATGTGCCTCGGTCAGCGACTCATCCGCCTCCTTGAGCTTGGCCCGGGCACCCGCAATATCGCCGGCCTTTGCACAGCGGATTGCTTCAAAGGCGAGGCTCTTGGCGTTGCCGCCATTGGCAATCAACCCCATCGCGGCCATCAAAGTTTCTTGTTCTTTTTCTTCGGATACTTCTTTTTCAGCCATTTCTCTACCTCGCCTTAGCCGTTAATCAGGTCTTCAGCCTGCTTTAAGACCTTCTTGCCGTCCATCAAGCCGTAAGCACGCATGTCAATTACGCCCAGCGGAATATCCTTGCCATCCTTGCCCTGGCCTTTGACCTTTTTCTTAAAGTCATTTTCCATGTAGCGCACCTGCGGCCCCAACAAAACGCAGTCCAAATCGTCCTGCTCAATGTGGCTATCTGCTTCGGCTGCGGGAACGGCGAAAATATTGGCGTCGATGCCCTCTTCTTCGGCCGCTTTTTGCATCTTGGTAACCAGTAATGAAGTGCTCATGCCAGCGCTGCAATTCAGCATAATTGTTAGTTTTGCCATTGTAATCTACTCCTCTAAAAATTATAACAACGTTTTATATTATTATAACACTTATTGCGGTAGCGCTTTCCATGAATGTGCTTAATTCTGTCTAGACCAAAGAAAAATTGTGTTTTACGCCAAAGCAACCGGAGTGCGACCAACACACCATAGTCAAAAAAGGGCATCAGACTAACAAGCCTGGTGCCCCATCATTCACTTATAAAACGCGCCATATAGCAGGACGGCCCGCAAATCCACAACAATCGTGCCGCCCCCGTGTCTAAAACGCGTGAAGCCAAATGCCAATCATTCCTGCAATTACCAAGAACACGCCAATCAATAGCGAGGTCCACATGGCAATCGGCATGAAGCCGTTATCCGTGCCCTGGTGCAATACGCCTTTGATATAAACTACGCTGGTTACCAACTGATATATTCCGATGACAATCAGCAAAACTGAAACTATCAGGTAAAACAGGTTGCTGCCAAAAAAGTTTGCCATGTTCTAGCCCTCCTTTAAAAACAAGCGTTAAAGCGCTTTATTGATATCCGTTTTAGTATAACATAACACCCTTTATCATTAAAGAGAATTCACTAAGATGATTTTGCAAAGTTTTTTAGACGAAATGGCGTGCAAAACTGCGTAATCCTTTGCACAACTTCAGATAAAAATGCCAATCTTACCTAAAAAATAGCCCCGAAAGTTGTCTAACTTTCGGGACTCATTTCAATATTATAGTATCCTTTTTAAAATTACAATAGTTGTATTTCTGAGGGGTGACAAAAATTTTCTCAATTATGGAGGGGTTCAGACCACATGACAGAATATTATCTGAATTGAACAGGATTTGGATAATCACAAATTTAACAACCAATGCCATGAAATCCAAAATTTTGTATTTCTTAATGGTACGCTCGCTGAAAATATCCTTAACCCCATACTTAATTTTCACCTTTTGATCATAGTATGTATCATCCTCACCGGTCACCGACAAGCCCATATTTTTTAGCGCATAACGTAATCGTATTTTTGAGACAATAGCAACTTGCCTGCATCGTGCAGTGACATCAATTCCCGGTATTCTTTTCTGGTCATAGCAAGTACCGCTCACTCATAACTCTAAGTACATCACCGCTCAAAATCACCTTTATAAACACCATTATCCACTGTGGCACCAACTTTGACCAGACAACCCCCCTGCAGCTTAATACTGCAGGAGAATTCTTAAATCAAACTATTTAGCTTTTAGTCAAGCGCGTGTTCGACCAGATTTTCCTGAAACTTGACGAGCAAGCAAATGCAGCTAATTGTGAGTGCCAGGATTCCGCTACCGGAAAAAACGTTCAGGCCGATGTTCTTAACTAACTCAATCAGCGGGTTGATGACCAGCGGGCTAATGACGCCGCCGATTGAGTAGATAGCGACATACACGCCCAGTGCCATCGAGACGCTACTGTCGTCAACCACCAGCGAGATCAGGTACGGGAACTGTCCCATCGCGATGCTCATCGCGGCCCCGACCAGGAAGCTGCCAAGAAAGACGACTAGCAGTGAATGGGAGAGGCCAATCAACAGGTAGGCCAAGCCATAGAGTAAAAATGATAAAGCGATTGATGAAAACTTGAACCGCCTGCCAATTAGGCCTACAATCAGGCCGCACAGCATCCCACCGATTAGCGAAACGGTTGACGTCAGTGCAGCCTGGGAAGTGGCGCCTAGGCCTTGCTGCACGACGAACAGCGAAATGTTATTGTTCAGGACGTTGTTCAGCAACATGGTCAAAAAGGCCCACAGCGCGCAGTAAAAGACGTACTTATTCAGGTGAATCTTGTGATTTTGCCCGCTTCTTGCGTCCGGATTAATGTCCCTGGGTTTCAGGGGCACTAAGAGCACGACCACAAGCAGAATGAATAATGAGAAAAGGTAGATCCAGTAATTATTGACCCATGTGCTGGCAGCTGCCAGCTGCCCACCACCCATGATGAAGATGACACCGCCAATGTTGATGAACGTGGTCGACAGGCCCATCGTCGCCTCGCGCTCTTTTTTGGGCAAAATCTGCGAAATCAGCACCTGCGTCAGGTTGGTACAGGCACCTTGACCGAGTCCAACCAGGCACGAACAAAAGATTAGGAACATGAAGGACGTGTGGAACACCAGCGGCAAGAGGCCGCCAACCGTTACCAGCAGAATTGAAGCAACGGTCAAAGTCTTCAGGTTGATTCTGGTAGCAGTCAGCTTCCCGATGATAATCCCCGCAAACATCATGAAAAGATTAGGCAGAGAAGTCAACATTTGTACGCTAGTAGCGCTCAAAGTAAATGTTCTGGCAATTGCCGCGTACGATGGCGTGATGGCCAGAGCGGCCATGCCAATCATGCTGACCGCAAGGACACCAATTCGCGTTTTGGCAACGTAAGCTTTATCAATAGTATCCATTGTAATTATTTTCCCCCTTGCATATGCTGCTAACGGCATTGCGACCGGAAAAGACAGCGTAACCGGCGGTGCTGCCCGGCGGGGTAACCGCATAGGTATCGCCAACCAGCATTCCAGCTGCGCTTACTACCTTGTCATTATAGTCCGTTAAAACCACATCGCTGCCCTGCTTAGCAAATTCTTCACTAATTGCGTAACCAATCCCTTGGGGTGCGCCCGTAACAACTGCAACTTTTCCTTCTAACAATTTGTTTATCCTACTAATTTAAACTTTTAATTGCTTCCTCAGCAGCAATCCAACCCGACACGAAGGCAAAGCCATTGGCAATACCCTCGTAGCTAGGGTAGCCGTCTGAATATAAACCATTAGCATTATTGCCGACAATATACAGATCTTTGAGCGGCGTGCCATCCTCAGTGACCGGTTGGCAGTTGCGGTCAACGTTAATGCCATCCATTGTTCCCAAGATTGCACAGTGTTCAATGATAGCGTAATACGGACCTTCATGGACTCCAAACAGTAATTCGTCCGCTGGCTTTAAAAATGTTTCATCATTGTTCTCTTCAACCGCCCGGTTATATACATCAATGTTTCTTCTCAATGATGCAAGTGGCAGATGCAGCTTCTGGGCTAACTCTTCTAGTGTCTTTGCCTTAACTACTTCTCCCGTCTTGACTGCTTCGTCAAAGTCCGCTTGAATATGCGATAACGGTCCAACAGTTGTTCTCGGGGTCTCTCCTACGTTACAAAATTGGCGCTCAAACGTGTCTTCAAGGTTAATCTCAGTCTGACTGAACGTGTCAAGCGTCTTCTGGTCAACCACAACGTAGTACTTGCCATGCACGTTGTGGGCTGCATTGCCCCACATGGCGAAGTCGTAGACCACATCCTCATTGACAAAGCGATTGGCAGTCTGGTCAAGCCAGAGAAGCGGCAGATTGGTCAAGGTCTCAACGGCACTGTCCCGCTTCAATGGGTTGATGTTCCTGCTTGGTGCGCAGCCATGAGCAAACAAAGCCGGGCTATGCCGCCAGTCTGCACCAAGCTTATGGGTCAGTCTGATGCCCGTACCGTCCGACTTGTGCTCACCCAGGTTAAGCAGCTCAGCAGCATCTGAATATCTTGATTTAAGCATTTGCTCATTACCGCAGTAGCCACCATCGGCAAAAATAACCTTTTGAGCCTTAATCCTAATGCGGTGTCCATCCTTGCCTTCAGCAATTACGGCCTTTAATCCATCTGCATAATCCAGGTCCACCGCCGCAGTTTCAAGTAAGACCTTGTTGTTAGCAGCTTCAAACTTAGCCGGCAACTTGTCCCAGTTGACTATTTTTTCGCCAAAGTTATCAAATTTGTGGTAGACAAGTGGATCGTTCATGTGGGCCTTCTGCTCACTCTGCTCTACCGTCACTGGTAGACCCATTTCTACAAGTCGACTGATGTTTGCCCCTGACCGCTTCAAGAAACGCGCCAATAATTCACCGTTGACAAAGAAATGATTATAATCGGTCAAACCAGTGAAAGCTTCCCGGTAACCGTATTTAACCTTGCGTTCCTTTTGTTCGTCCGAATTAATGGCAAAAACACCATGGGCGCCAAACTTACCGGCACCTCCAACTTTATTACCCTTTTCTAGCAATACGAATGGGACTTTTCTTTGGTATAGCTCGAAACTAGCAGAGATGCCGGATGAACCAGATCCCACAACGACAACTTGGGTTGAAATAGAATCCATGTTTATTTACTTCCTTTCTTGATTGTAATTTAACTTACAAATAAATTTTAATCTAGCTTGCTTGTAATCGCTAACACATAAAAGTTGCCGTCAATAACTTTAAGTTGTTGCCCACTTAAGGACTTTTTTTAATTGGTCAGAAACACCCGCATTTAGTGCAAGAACAACAGTGAACGCACCCTGTAGATGAGCCGGTGAGCAGCGGTAAATATTCATGCACTTGGCGGGCAAGACAAAGGATTCCGGAACCATGGCCAGCCCACCGTTATAGTTGACATTGAGGCAGGCCGCGGAAAAACTGTTAATTTGATCAATCTGCTGATAGCCCCAGCCATCACCGTTATATATCTCCAGTATTGCCCGCTGAATATTCATGATGCCTGTCGACTGCCAGTTCTGCATGTAAATTGTGCTCTTTTGAGCAAGTGCCCGTGCATTGCCGTTATACTCCTCAAGTTTGTCTCGATTCAACAAAAGATCAAAGCTAATCGTTCGCAGTGGCAAACATTCCACCTTCCTGTTGCCCGCAAAGGCCAGCTCAAAGCCGACCAGCAGGTCATAATTACCATTAATCAGCCGTCTGATGCCTGTTTCGAAATCTTCTTCGTCAAAGCTAAACTGGTAATTCTGCGGGAGCTTTGCGGCAAACACCACCGCCTCATTTTCGAAACCAGGTAGGAAGTGAATGCGCAGAAGCTGCTTGGGGTCAAAGTTAGGGTGATGCCAGATTTCGCTATACAGGTTAATTATCTCTACCGCGCGCCTGTAAAACTCTTCGCCCACCGGCGTTAGCTTTAATTCTCCTACTGAACGGTTAATCAGCTTCTGACCCAGCTCGACCTCAAGTTTTTTAATTGCGGAGCTGACTGCAGTCTCAGAAACGTAATTGCGCTTAGCGGCCGAGATAAAGCCATGCGTCTGCACCACATCAATAAAATATTTTACTGGCATTAGGTTATAGTTCATTTTTTTATCCATTTCATAATCAAATTATTGCTTTCACATTTAATATTATAAGAAAAGCGCAACAAGTCAAAGCCAAAATTAAAAAGCGCCGGTAAAGACGCGATTTTTATCCTCAACTATTGGTAATTCACTCCAAAATAAAGTAAAATGTTTAGTGATTAAAAAGGAGCATCCAAATGGCAAAACTCGAAAAGCCCGTTGTGATTGGCATTACTGGTGGTTCAGGCAGTGGTAAAACGACTATTGCGCGTAAAATCGTCGAGCAAATGCGGGAAAATGAACACGTCTTGATTATGACTCAGGATTCATACTATAAAGATAATACAGGCATCCCCATGGACGTTCGGCTGAACATCAACTACGACCACCCCGATGCGTTTGACGTCCCGCTGCTGAAAAAGCAGCTGGCCGCACTGCTGCGCTACGAACCCATTGAAATGCCTATATACGACTTTAAGGCCCACACGCGCAGCAATAAGACCCTCCACGTTGAGCCCGCCGACATCATCATTCTCGAGGGCATCCTGGTTCTGGCCAGCGCGGAAATTCGTGATTTGATGGATATTAAGGTCTATGTCGATACCGACGATGACATCCGCTTCATTAGGCGACTCGAGCGCGACATGGACGAGCGTGGCCGCTCGAGCGCGTCAGTCATTGACCAGTACCTTAGTACGGTCAAGCCCATGTACCACCAGTTCGTTGAACCGACCAAGCGCTACGCGGACATTATCGTACCCGAGGGCGGTGAAAACAACGTGGCTATCGACATGTTGACGACCAAGGTTCATTCTATTCTCGGCAAAAGCATTAAATAAAAGAAGAGTCTGGGAAAAAACTCTAATCTAACTAAAAAGGCTGACAAATCACGTTAATCAAACGTTGATTTATCGGTCTTTTTAAATTGTGAAATTTTTTAATTTAACTTCAAGGGCACTTTTTTCCCAGACTCTTTTTTACTAGTTATTTTAACTAATCATGATCAACACGAGGCTGCAAAGTCCGATCAAACAAATTAGTAATCAGCTTGGCAAAGACACCATCAAAGATAAGACATGAAAGTACAGTTGTGATAAACATGGCAATTTGCAGTTGGACGCTGTACTTACCCCAGCCATATAAGAAATAGGTCGGTATAAAACTACCAAGACTGGCAAAAAAGGCCCCTGTAAGAACACTTCGCCAAGAAAAATTACGGTAGTTTTCTTTTTTCGGAAAGAAGCCAATCTCATTGGTAGCGCCCTGAATGAAGCCCTGCAGAACCGTAATTGCCCCCCACTGACCCCCAATTGCCATTTCTACAATTGCAGCCAGGGCTTCACCAATCATTCCTGACCCTGTTGTTGGCACAAAGTACATAGCTAGCGGTCCTGCCAGCAACCAGAGGCCACAAAAGACGGTGTCGGTAAGTGGCGCATAACCTGTTGAAACTAACGCCAACTTAACTATATTAAAGGCCCAGTTAAAGCCGTAGGTGTAAACCACACCCATGATTATGCCAATCAGTGCAATCAGAATAATCGACTTGACGTTCCACTTCGATGATCTTGTAAACATAAAAAATACTCCTAACTAATCTTAAGTCAGTAGGAGTACGATCATATCTACTTCAATAACACTTCCCTAGCGCAGGTATTATCCCGTTCAGGTTCGGAGGGTATTTCTCAGCTAATGCGGCACCCCTAGTGACTCTCATTATTTTACTCTTAACAGTTTAACACATTCGACGTTATCTGTCCCGGGGACTTTTCGCCCAGGCGCTTTTTGTTCAATCTGAACCGTTTGCCCATTGCTTTTTAATGATTCTTTTCATGCGTAGCTTCATTTGCATGTCTTTTACCAAAAAGAGCGCCATTAAAACTTGCTAAAGCTGGCCAGTCTTTCTGGAGTCATGTCCCGGATAATCGCAACGGCCAAATCAACGGACGCCTTGAAGTCATGGTAGGCGCTGAAGCAGTACGGTGAATGCTCATAGCGGACCGGGATGCCAATCACGATGGTCGGTGCCCCGTTCTCGTAGTAAATCGCAGCACCGTCCTGACCGCCACCGGTCCGAACGGAGCGCGTGTATGGAATGTGGTTTTTATCGGCTAATGCGCAAGCATACTCCTGGAACTTGGGGTTCGGCAAGAAGGTCGTGTCCATGTCGCGCAGCATTGGACCGCGCTTTAAGCCGGTCTGGGAGAGCCAGTCCGGCGTGAACGTGTCATCGGCGGGACAAGACTCGAGGACAATGGCCAGGTCGGGCTTAACCGCACGGGCAGTAACATAGGCGCCACGCAGGCCCACTTCTTCCTGGCTGGAGAGTGCACCGACAACGTTAAGATTAGTCTCCTCGCCCTGCAGGTTGTCCAAGACATCGACCATGGCAGCAGCACCGAAGCGGTCGTCAAAGTCCTTGCCGAAGAACAGACCGGACTTGTCGTTATATTCGCACTTAACGTCCACAAAAATCGGACAGCCTGTATCAATTCGGTAATCATTGATAGTTTCCGCGCGTGAAGTCGAACCAACATCGATCGACATGTCGGCAACATCGGGCACGTTGTTTTTTTCGGCCGCAGTCATGAAGTGTGGCGGCTTGGTGGCAACAACGCCCGGCACGTATTCACCGTCTCTGTTCCTAATCTTGACGCGCAGAGCCGGGATATTGTACTTGACCCACCCACCGAGCGGAACAAACTTGATCATCCCGTTGGGGCGCACCGCCTGCGTAATGAAGCCAACGGCGTCTGAGTGCGCATCGAGCTGAATCACCGGCCGGCCCGCCTTGTTTTCCTTCTTGGCAGCGTACACGTTGAGCATGCCATCAACGTTGACGTCGGCGATCTCCTTGACGTTTTCGATAAACATTTTAACGAATTCTTCCTCAAAGCCCGAGGTGGCATTTGCATCCGAGAATGCTTTGAGCATTTTGATTTCTTGTTCTTTTTCCATTGTAGTGACCTTTCGCTTGAATAATATCTCCCTTCATTGTAGCAAAAACTTTAAGACCTGCGTGCGCAATTTAAGCTTATTTTCAGCAAAATCGTCAGCGTGCCCGTTAAGGGGGCCGCTTGTGCCGCCGCAAGCGCCAAGTTTATCCGAAAATCGTCATACGCAGTACCTTTTTAGCAGAAAAATGATATAATCGAGATTATTAGGAATTTTGTGTTACTTAAAATGAAGGGTAGATAAATGCCGAAGAGCGACGATATTAACAGTATTATTGATCATAAATTGTTTACTGAAGAGGACATTCACGCGCTGTGCATTAAGCTGGGCAAGCAATTGACTGCTGACTATGCAGGCAAGAAGCCGTTAGTTGTTGGTGCCCTCAAAGGGGCCATCTTCTTTCTAACCGACCTGGTGCGGGAAATGGACGTCAAGGAAGAAATTGATTTTATAGATGTTTCCAGCTACGGCGACGGTTTTGAATCGTCCGGCGAAGTCAAACTCATCTCTGACCTTGCCAGCGACGTTAAGAACCGCGACGTTCTAATCGTTGAAGACATTGTTGACACTGGACTAACCTTGAAGTACATGAAGGACCTGCTCAAAAAGCGCGGTGCCCGCAGCGTGAAGTGCTGCGTTCTGCTCAACAAGGAGGCCAACCGCAACACCGACGTCGAGATTGAATACTACGGTTCAAAGGTGGGCAATGAATTTGTCGTCGGCTACGGGCTGGACTTCATGGGTTTCTACCGCAACCTCCGTTACATTGGCGTGGTCAAACCCGAAATAATCAAGCGTGCCAACAACAAGCAAGGATAAGCAAAAAAGGAATTACCTGGATGGTAATTCCTTTTTATTGTGTGCGGCCTTATTCCGTTTCCCGCTCTTCTTGCGGCTTAACAACAAACCAGCGCATGAACCCCTGCTCGGTACTGTCCAGCGTGAACCTGAACCCCTCCAGTTCCACCGACTCATTCTTTTTCAGGTCGGGGTAGTGCTCCATCATGTAGCCGCCAATCGTGATGATGTCGCTGTTCTGAAAGCTCTTGAGGTCCCGGTGGAAGTAGCGGGCAAAGTCGTAGAGCGTGGTCTTGCCCGAGACGCGAATGTTGCCACCTTCATCTTTGATGATGTAGTCGTCTGAAACATCGTCAATCTCGTCCTTAACCGTGCCAAAAAGCTCTTCGTAAATATCTTTATCGGTCACCATGCCGCTGGTACCGCCGTATTCATCCACCACCAAAACAATCGGCGTGTGCTTCTTGATCATCAGGTGCAATATATCCTGAATCTGCATCGACTCCGGTACCGTGATCATCGTGCGGATAATGCGCGTCACCGGAACGCTTGCATCAACCTGGCTTTGCTGAACAACGTCAAAAGCATAGATGTAGCCGACGATATCGTCCTTGTTATTGTCACGGACAACCGGCAGGCGGCTGGAACCCTCATCAAGGTACATCTTCAGGGCCTGCCTGATTGTGTCGGTTGCATTGATGACAATCAGCCTGGTCCGGTCGGTCATGATGTCCTTGGCTACCTTGTCGTTGAGCTCAAAGGCGCGCTTCATGTAGGTCAGGTCGTTTTGATCGAGTGCGCCGCCGTGCACCGCTTTGCGGGAGAGTTTAATGATTTCGGACTGCGAGTATACCTGGTTTTCTTCTTCCGCGGGTTCGAAGCCCAGTAAAGAGAGCAGGCCGCTCGAGCTCGTATTAAGCAGCCAAACAAATGGGTATACCAGGGTATGAAAAAGCTGCAGCGGCGTGACCATTTTCAGTAGCATTTTAACCGGCATGTCAATTGCAATATTCTTGGGCACTATCTCGGTCACTACCACTTCCAGGTAGGTCAACATGATTACGCCCAAAACAGCACTGACGGACCTAAGCAGTGCATGATTCAGCTGCATCAAATGCAGGACCCGCTCAAAGAGCGCCGCAAAGGTATCCGCTGAAAACCAGCCCAGGACAACGCCGACCAGCGTCGTACCAACCTGGGTGGTCGACAGATACTCGTTGAGGTTGCGTGCCATATGCAGTGCGCACTTGACCTTGCGCCGGTTGCCCGTGTTGTTGTTCAGCATGTCCTCAAGCTGGCTGGGCCGCGTCTGCACCAGGGCAAATTCTGCGGCCACAAAGAAGGCCGCGAAAACAAAAATTACCAAAGTTGCTATTAAATTAGTAACTATTTGGGGAGTACTCAAATTTATATCACCTTTAAAAAAATCAATTTACTCTATCCTAGCATTGTCTACGCTCCGTGGTCCGGCAAGCATGTCTATTTAACCAATTTATAAATTTTTTCGAACGGCAGCCGCCCCGGAATATATTTCGGATTATTGACCTCGGCGGCCTTGTCTGGATAACCCAAGCCGATTGCCATACCCACAAGCTCATCTTCGGGAATATGTCCGTATTCGCGGACCAGTTCCGGATATGACACCATCGAGTGTGCCGGCATGACCGCTAACCCTTCGTCAATTGCCAAAAGCATGATGCTCTGCGAAAAGATTCCCAAGTCGTAGACCGACCAAGCCGGTGAAGACTGTGGAATCGTCAGAAATACAATGTCCGGCGCATTAAACATGGAGTTATTTGCGGTGGTAAACAATTCCATCTTGTTATAGAAAAAATAAGGCTGAAACGCGCCTACCGCAGCCATATTCTGACTAGGATAAGGGTCCCAGTTGAGCGCTAGCATTGTCGCGAAGTCCTCGTGGGGCTTAATCTTATTGTCGATCTTCTGTTTTACGGCATTTTTCAGGCTGCTGAGGGCCTTGCCTGTTACCATGTACGCCTTCCAGGGCTGCGAATTGAGCAGGGACGGAGATTGCTGAGCTCGTTTGATAATCTCGGCCAGAAGTTTTTCGTTAACTTTGCGGCTGGTAAACTTGCGGGTCACACGTTCATGTCTGTATACGTCATTAAATTCCATTCTTCAAATTCTCATATTCAAAACTGTGTATAAGAAGATACTATACACCACAAAAATGATTTTTAAAAATATGCGCTCTACTTTCGGGCCAAAAGTTCAGCGTCCGGAGCAAATGTGCTACAAAAAAGCGCTGCCTTGCCCCTCTTACTAATAATATAATGGATAAACCCAAACATTGCAAAATAAGCGGTCAGATGACCATTTTCTCTGTCTGTGCACCCAAATAGCTGTAATAAAAAAGTTTAATTAGCAAGCTAATCAAACCTTAAATTCAAACTTTATACTGCCGGCGCAATTCACGCTCCTGGTCGCGCTTCTTGATCGTCTCGCGCTTATCATACTTCTTCTTGCCCAGGCCTACGCCAATCAAAACCTTGGCAAAGCCGTGCTTGAGGTAAACCCTGAGAGGAACAAGCGCAATTCCCCGTTCTGCCTGCTGCTTAGCCAGCCGCAAAATTTCCCGTTTGTGCAGCAGGAGGCGGCGCTGGCGCAGCGGTTCGTGGTTATAGCGGTTGCCCTGCTTATATTCGCTGATATGCACATTTTCCAAAAAAGCAGAACCGTTAATAATCTGCACGTAGCCGTCCCGCAAGTTGATGCGGCGAGCACGGACAGACTTAATCTCAGTACCGGTCAACGCGATGCCGGCCTCAAAAGTTTCCTTGATAAAGTAATCATGGTGGGCTTTTTTATTTTGAGCAACTAAGTTTTCGTTCTTTTCTTTCTTCACTTTTCTACCCTAATGCTTGTATCTGCTAATGTGCGGGTGGTTGCCGTTGTGGCGGAATTTGCCGTTATTGCCGCCATTGCCGCCGCGTCGACCGTGATCATTGTGAAAGCCGCGGTTGCCGCGCCTGCGGTTGCCTGCAGCACGATTGTTGTGCGGATTTTTAGGAGCGTTGGGGTCGTAGACCTCAAAGTCCAGCTGGTGCTGCTCGACGTTTGCATTCGTCAGCGTCACCTTAATCGGCATCCCCACGCGGTACTGCTTGTGCGTGCCCCGACCGGTCAGGGTCATATTCTTTTCGTTAAAGCTATAGAAGTCATCGGTCAAATTTGAGATGTGGATGAGTCCTTCCACCGTGTTCGGCAGCTGGATAAACATCCCAAAACTGAGCACCGACGAAACGATTGCATCAAAGTGCTGGCCGACCTGGTCTTCCATGTATTCCGTCATCTTCAGGTCGTTCACCTCGCGCTCGGTGTCAACCGAAACGCGTTCCTGCGTTGAAGTCTGATCGGCAACGTCAGGCAGGTAGCTCTTGAAGTGGTCCTGCACCTCTTTGCCCGTGCCCTCAGCACTGTATGCATGAATCATCCGGTGCACCATCAAATCGGAATAACGCCTGATGGGCGAGGTGAAGTGCGTATAAAACTTGGCGGCTAACCCAAAGTGGCCGAGCGGCTCTTCCGAGTAGTGCGCCTGCTTCAGACTCCGCAGCATCATCATCTGCACGACGGCTTCCTCGGGCGTGCCCGTTGTCTTAGCCACCACCTTTTGCAGGTCCGCAGGCTTAACGTGGTTGGGGTCAGCCGTTATATGCAGTCCGAAGGCACTGCAAAATTCAAAGAAGCTCTTGATACGCTCGCCGTCCGGCGTCTCGTGCACCCGGTAAAGAAACGGCACGTGCTTCCGGTAAAAGTCCTCCGCTACCGTCTCGTTAGCCATCAGCATGAAGGATTCGATCATCTTCTCGGCCGTTCCCCGGTCATGCAGAACGATGTCGGTCGGCTTGCCCTTGTCATCAACAATAATCTTTGCTTCCGGCTCCTCAAAGTCGATTGCCCCACGGTGGTGCCGCTGCTGGTAAAGGGCATTGTGCAATTCCGCCATATCTTGTAGCATTGGTGCTAGCTTGACGTACTTGTCCGCCAAGTGTTCATGGTTGTTCGGATCGAGGACCTTGTTGACATTATTGTAGGTCATCCGGCCTTGCGAACGCATCACCGAAGGGTGAATACGGTAGTTTACTCGCTCGCCTGCCGGCGTGATCTCCATGTCGCACGACAAAACCAACCGGTCCTCGCCCTCATTGAGCGAGCAGATGCCATTAGAAAGCCTGAACGGCAGCATCGGAATCACCCGGTCAACCAGGTAGGTACTGTTGCCGCGGGTAAAGGCCTCTTGGTCGAGTGGCGTCTTTTCCTTGACGTAGTGCGCAACGTCGGCAATATGCACACCGAGGTGAAAGTTGCCGTTGGGCAATTTCCACAAAACAACCGCATCATCGAAGTCCTTGGAGTCGTCGCCGTCAATCGTCACGGCCGGCTGGTCCCTGATGTCCTCGCGGTCTGCCATTTCCTTTTCCGTCACGTGGTCGGGAATGGCGTTGGCCTGTGCCAGCGCGTCCTCATCCCACTCTGTACGCACGTCATGGCTCGAAACAATGGCCATGACGTCAACGCCGGGCATATTCTTATTGCCAATCACGCTTGTAACGACCCCAGTCAGTGAATCGGGGTTGTTTTTGGTTGGATATTCCTTAATGGAAACCTTGGCAATATCGCCTTTTTGCGGCCGCAAACCATCCTGGCCGACGTACACGCGGTAGTCAGCCAGCTTCTTGTTCGTGCTTACAACGTAGCCGATAAAGTGGCTGATTTTGACCTGGGCGTCCGTCAGTGGGTGAAATTCGCCCACCACAGCGGTAACGCCGCGTTCAAGGATCTTTTCAATCTGGCCTTCAGGACCCTTGCCGTTCCAAGTGTTGCCCCCAGCCGTAATCTTGACCTGCACCTGGTCGCCATCCAGTGCGCACGCGGTCGCCTCCTTAGCGATGAAGACATCGTCTGCCTCCTCGTCATCATCAAGCTTAACAAAGCCGAAGCCCTTGCTGTTGGACTTAAATGAACCGGTGACCACAGTGTTTTCCTGGGCCAGTTGGTAACGACCGTTGCCGTCGGTAATAATCTGCTTTTTCTGTTCCAAAAAAGACAGTGCCTTGACCATATCGGAAAAATTGCCGAGGCAGTCGCGCCGCAACAGCCGGTCAATTTCTTCTACTTGATACTGTTTCTTGGGGTGATGGCGAAAGATTTCTAAAACACTAGCTAAAATATGCTCATTTTGTGCCATGCACTTAATCTCCGTTCCTTAAAAATAAAAAATCCCCCCATCGCTTGATCGGGAGGAACCAACGCTTATTTTGAAGACAAATAAGCTAATACAATTGCAAAAGCGAAAAAGAGAACCAGCAGGACCGCCGTCACCTTTTCCATAAATGCCTCAAAACCGCGTTTTTTTGTTTGACCACTAAACACTGCTCCGCCGGATAGGGCATTCAATGCATCTTGCTGTTTTTGCGGCTGCATCATCGTTGCAACAACGATTAAAATTGAAACAATAATTAGTAGCGTCATAAATAAGTTATACAATACGCTGCCTCCAATATTTAAATACGATTACTGATAAATTCTAGCACAAAATGTAATTTAATTCGAGTTTTATTTTTCTAGTTCAGGCGCGTCGGTCCTAAAATCCTTCTGCGTGCTCTTATTGTGATTCTTATGCCACAAGGACGTCTTGTTCTTGGCGTAAAGATTCTTTAGCGCCGCAGCACTATTGTAGTCATAATCGTGCGGATCGACCTTCTTAAACCACTTCGGCTTGTAAAAGCGCAGGAGGTTGCCCGCAATCACCCGGTCAGACAAGGAGAGCTGCGTGGTGACCTTGTTCGACAGGCCAACCAGCCGCGCCTCCAGCTTTTTAGGGGGATCAACAATCTCCTGGCCGGACCGAACATCGTAGTAGGTGCTGCCCACCTTGGCGTATTGCGGCGTAATGAAGTCGCCATTGCGCTGCGCCACCAGCTGCGGGGCGTCTTTGCTCAGCAGGTCGTGACCAAACTGAATCGTTTTCCGGCTATTAATTCCGAGCAGGTTGAGCAAGGTTGGCAGCACGTCAATTTCGCCGCCGTACGTCTTCTTAACGCCCCCCTTTAGTCCCTTCATGTGGAACATCAGGGGAACCCGCTGAAACTTCAGGTTATCAAAATCAGTGAACTCGTCCTGTCCGAGCAGCTGGGCGCTTGCCTTGTGGTGGTTGCCGGAAATCCCGTAGTGGTCGCCGTAAAGGACAAGCAGCGTGTTTTTAGCAAGACCGGTCTTCTTCATCCAGGCGAGAAGCTGACCGATTGCTTGGTCGAGGTAGCGTGCAGTCTGGACGTAGCCGTCGACCGTCTCATCGCCGGTATCCGTTCGCTCGATTGATTGGTTGGGCTTGTCCAGGTCATAGGGGTAGTGGTTGGTTACCGTGATCAGCTTCAGGTAGAACGGCTGCGGCAGGCGCTCGATGTACTTGATCGACTGGGAAAAGAAAATCTTGTCCTTGAGACCGTAGCCGATGTAGTACTTGGGCTTGTTCACATAGTAGGACAGCGGCATGAAGTACTGGTAGCCGAACTGCTTGTAGGCATTGTTGCGGTTCCAGAAGGACCCGGCCCCGCCGTGCATTACCGCCGTAGTATAACCGCCCTGCTGGTGCAGAATTGCCGGGGCGCTTTCGAACGTATTCGACGTCCCGTAACTGGACATCGCTGATCCGGACTGGAGGCCGTACAGTGAATTTTCCAGCATCATCTCGGCATCCGAGGTCTTGCCCTGGCCCACCTGGTTGTAAAAGTTGGCAAAACTCAGGGTGCTTTTAGAATGAAAGAGCTTGTTCAAATTGGGCGTCACCGCCTTGCCCTTCCACTTGTAGCCAATCAAAAACTGCTGAAAGCTTTCCAGGTGAATGACCATGACGTTCTTGCCCTTGGCCACGCCCGTGTACTGCGGGTTCGGCTTAACGTAGTTGAACTTCAAATACTTTTTAACCGATCCCAGGTCGGACACGTTGGCTTTGGCCATCTGCTCGCTGGTCTGGGCCGTTTTGAAGCCGTCATAGACCGCATACTCATTGATGCCGAGGTACTTCACGATATAGCTGTTGTCAAAGGTCCTGGTCAACAGACCGGGACGGTCCGCCTGCGCCATCATCAGGTTGACCCCAATCAAGGCGGCCGCCAGTCCCTCTACGAGCACGGTAAACCGCGGCTTTAAAGGCCGCAAGTCGTATCGAATCACCCGTGCGCACATCAAGCCGAAAACAACCGCAACGTCTAGAAAGGCTAAAAAATCGCTGGCACGGGTAATGCCCACAATGCTTTTGCCCAAATTATCGGCAGTTGATCCCGACGTCTTGATGATCGAGAGCGACAAAAAATTAGAAAACTCGCGGTAATACAAAATATTGGAAAACAGCCACAGGGTGAGCACCAGGTCAATTGTGATAATAATCCAGTACGACTTGCGCCCCTTAAAGAAGAGGCCGAGCCCAAGCAGCAAGATTCCCGCCGGCAGCGGGTTGACCAGCAGCAGAAAGTTCTGCATCGAGCCTTCCGCACCCAGGTTAAACTTGGTTATGTATATCAGGTATGTCTTTAACCAAAATAATATTAGAACAAAGGTAAAAAAACCAAGTTTGGTCTTAGTCAACCACTGCATAAAATACTTGGTGCGTGTCATCCCATTCTCCTCTCACTAAGCTAATATATTACCCTTAACTGGACCAAAGCCTAGTGATTTTAGCAAAAATTAATTATTTTTGGAGCTAAAAATTTGGGGCGGTTTGACCATCCAGCCGAAAATGCCCAGGATCATGCCCAGGAAATAGGTCACAAAGCGCCATAAAAACATGCCCAAAACCAGGCTTCCCCGGGTGGAAATAAAAGTCGCGAAGAGCGTTTGAAAGCTGTACTCGGCACCGCCTGACGCGCCCGGAAGCGGCACAATTGACATGAACATGATGATCATCACGTTCATCTGCGTGACGCTCGCCCAGTCGGCCGCAACGTTCAGCGTCACTAGAATCGCATAGGGAATGGAATAGAAGCACAGTAGCTGCAGCACCGTCAGGAGGCCGCTCAGTGCCAACTTCTTTTTCTCCCGCTTGAGCTTTTGACTCTCCCCGTAAAAAGTATCAATCTTCGCCACCGTATTTTTGCGCCACTTCTCCACCCGGTTCGGACTAATCACCCGGGCCAGCCGGTCCATCAGCCGGTTGGCCGTCTTCTTCGTCCAATCGTGGGCAAACAAGACCGCCAGCAAAAAAACGATCGAGCTGACGTGGATTGCGAAGCCGCACGCAATGAAAAAGGCCAGCCCGGCAAATTTGGCTGCCACCATGTGAAAGCCGGTAACGATTGTCACCACGTAGGCAAAAAAAACGACGACCTGGTAAATGATGAACTTCATTAACAGAATGGACGTCGCGCGTCCACCTTCGATACCCATCTGCACCATGGCGGCCAACTGTGACGGCTGACCACCGGTCGACATCGGCGTGATCGCATTGAAGAGGGCCTGAATCAGCGGGATGCGCAAAAAAGCCCACCTCGACCGGTGTGGCTCGGTTTTGCGCTGGGCGAGGACCGCTATGATGCTGGCTTCGAAGACGTACGATAAAAGCATCAAGAGCATGGTCACGATTAAGACAGCCACATTGATGTTGCGGGCGGCCCCAACCAATTGCCTAACCGGCGTCTTTTTCAGGTCAAGGTACAAAACGCCGCAGCTGATTGCCAAAACAACCAGAACGCCCCAGAAATGTTTTTTATTCATCAGCGTATTTGTCCTAAATTGCGCCCGATTTCATACTGTTCGTGGTAAAAGTCACTCCAAATCAGGGCCAAGTTGTCTTCTGAATACTTTTCACTCGCCTGCCGAGATAAGTCCCTGAACTTATGCAAAAGCACAGGGTCACCGGCCGCCTGACGCAGCCGTGCGTTCATTTCCGCAAAATCGCTGCCCTTCATGTAGTACCCGCTAATAATTGCCTCATACAGGTCAAGGTCGCGGAGCAGCACCGGCGTACCACAGCTGAAGGCCTCGAGAACGGACATGGGAAAAAGCTCATCAAAAGATGGAAGCACGAAGAGGTCGGCAACGTTGAGGTAATCAACCAGCCGGCTGCGGTCGATGATTCCCGTGAACTGCAGGTTTTGTGGCGGGTTATCGACTAGTTCCTTGAAGTGGTCGTAGCCGTCGGTAATTTTGCCGAACGAAAAGCCACCCGCCCAGATGAACTGCATGTCCGGATTGGCCCTCGCCATTTTGGCAAAGTCGTCCACACCCTTGCGGGCCTGCACCTGACCGTCGCCAAAGACAACAAACTTATCCAGCGGAATGCCCAACTGGTGCCGAAACGCATTTTTTTGTTCCTGGCACTCGGGGTAAAATTCATCCCTGGCCACAAAGTTGGGAATGTACCTCACGTTTTTGCGCTTGATGCCATACTTGACAAGCTTATCGATGAAGATTGGGTTAACAACAACAATCTGGTCCATGCGCTTATAGAAGTCGACGACGTAGCGGTAAAAGATCTTCTTGGCGCCTTTTGGGAGTTTAACCGAACCCTCCAGCGTTTCCGGCAAAAAGTGGACGTAGCCGATTTTGCGGCCGCGCGCCGGTGAGAAGCTATTGGCAAAGTAAGTCGGGTTGATCGTATGATAATGGGTCAAATCGCTCACACCGTACTTGTTGTTGGTTACGTAAAATTCGTCAACCAGGTGCGTCCTGAGCAGGGTGATTAGTTCCTGGTAGGCCGATCCTACGCCCTGGCCCTTGACTGATGTAGCTTGTGAGAACATGTTGATCCTAATCATTTGTTTCCTCTTTAGAACTTTCTTGGTAATTCGCAATTACTTCTTCGTAAAACCGGTGCACTTCGCTGCCAAAACGCCGTGCGGAAATCTGGTCCAGCTTCGCCGTCAGCTTATCTTCGGGAATGGCCTGGCGTCCCTGCCGCAGGTAGAACAAAATCTGATCGCGCATTTCACTGGGGCGGGTAAAGACCGTGCCCAAAGACGCATCATTAAAGACGCCCTCCGTGTAGTCCGTGTCGTAAACGACACACCTGGTACCAGCAGCCAGTGCCTCGATGTAAGTCAGCCCTTGTGTTTCGGTGTCGCTGGCGGAAACAAACAGGTCAGCCATCTGGTAAAACGAGCCCACATCACTATGCGGAACGTCCCCGGTGAAAATCACGTTGTCCTCGAGCGTCAGCCGCTCCACCTGCTCCTGCAAGACTTCGACGCCGGGACCGTCCCCGGCAATTACCAGCTGTACGTAGGGGAACTCATCGACAATTTCCGGCATGACGTTCAAAATGCGGTTGATCTTCTTCTCTTCGGCAATCCGACTGAGGGTCAATAAAACCGGGGCATCCGGTGATATGCCGAGTTCGCTGCGAACATCGTGCGTTGCGGGCTTTTTAAGGCTGGCAACGTCCACACCGGTCGGAATAACCTTCATTGGAATTATCACCTTGTAGCGCCTTAATAACGCCTGTACGCGCGTGCTTGGAGCAATGACGCCGTCCATATTTTTAAGAAAAACACTCGTAAACTGCTTCACGTGGTACGGGCGGAGCAAGTGTCCGTTTAAGACGTAATGCAGGTAATCCTCATACATCGTATGGTACGTGTGGATTGCGGGGATTTTTAGCTGGTGCGCAACATACTTGCCCATCATCCCGAGCGCAAACTCGGTCTGCGTGTGAACGACGTCCAGCTTGACCTCGCGCGCAATTTTGGTCGCTTCAAAGAAGCCTCTAAAGGCTACGCGCCGGTCGGTAAAGGAGATGAAGGGCACGCTGCTGAAGCGGAAGACGTTGGCCTCAACCATCCCCTTCTCAAGGTGCGGGTCGGTCGTCGTGAATATAAAAACGTTGTGCCCCTGCTCTTCGAGCGCCTCCTTCAGCGTCTTAACCGATGACGCCACACCACTCAGCTGGGGAAAATATGTATCGGTAAAAATACCAATATTCATGTAGACACCTCCATCTAAAAATATTATAAAGATTTGGTCCTGCTTGTGCAATTTTTGGAAAGAAAAACCTGCTTTTTATAACAAAAAAGCAGCTCCTGCTTGGAGCTGCTAACTGATAGCGGTGATCGGGGTCGAACCGATACGTCCTAAACGGACACCAGATTTTGAGTCTGGCGCGTCTGCCAATTCCGCCACACCGCCATAATATCTTGTTAAGAATAGTTCAATGAGTGAACCACCTAAGGCGGGGATCGGATTTGAACCGACGATTAAGGTTTTGCAGACCTCTGCCTTACCACTTGGCTACACCGCCATCGAATAATATTTTATTAATAGATTGGGATAGCTGGATTCGAACCAGCGCATAATAGAGTCAAAGTCTAGTGCCTTACCGCTTGGCTATATCCCAATGCTAGGGCGGAATATGGGATTCGAACCCATGTATGCCGGATCCACAAACCGGTGTGTTAACCCCTTCACCAATTCCGCCATGAAGGTAAACAGGGATAGTAGGAATTGAACCCACACTAGCGGTTTTGGAGACCGATGTACTACCTTTATACTATATCCCTATTATGGAGGAGGGTGGATTCGAACCGCCGAACTCAGAGAGAGCGGTTTTACAGACCGCCGCGTTTAGCCACTTCGCTACTCCTCCAGGCTGATGGCGCGGGACGGAATCGAACCGCCGACACAAGGAGCTTCAATCCTTTGCTCTACCGACTGAGCTACCGAGCCATCTTACGGTCCATATCGGATTTGAACCGATGATCTCCTCCGTGACAGGGAGGCGAGATAAACCACTGCTCCAATGGACCATATTGCGGGAGGTGGATTTGAACCACCGGCCTTCGGGTTATGAGCCCGACGAGCTACCAGACTGCTCCATCCCGCGCTAATATTAAAGGAGGATGTGGGATTTGAACCCACGCACGGCAGAACCGTCTAACGGTTTTCAAAACCGTCCCCTTAAGCCACTTGGGTAATCCTCCAAAATGTAAATATACCAATAACGGTAATGACCCGTACGGGATTTGAACCCATGTTACCGCCGTGAAAGGGCGATGTCTTAACCACTTGACCAACGGGTCATATTGCTGCTACATTGACAACACGCTTAATTATAATACCTAATTCACCCGTAAAAGTCAACAACTTTTTCGCGCTTGATAAATTTATTCGTGCGTGCATACTCAATCACAACGCTATTCATAATACAGGATTACAAGCCAACTTGCAAGTCCTTTAAATAAAAAAAGCCAATTTATCTTCATTAAGTAGCACCAAACAGCACCCGCTGCTGGCCACCATAACACTTCTCCCCCGCACCATTTAGCAATTGCCGCTTAGCGGCAAAGTCAGGCAACTTTGACACACTCATTTAGCAATGATTTTTAACTTACTAACATGGTGCCCGGCATTTTGGATGCATTTTGCTTGGTTCTAGTTATAGAAGCGATTTGTCAGATAATCCTAATTATATGCATTGTGAGCCAATCTTAACGACTTGCCATCAATATTGACCGCATCGTCACAAATGCTGTTGGCTTCACCAGCAGTCTTGTCTGTGCTGATTTTACCCACGCCATCAGCTGCTGCCTTGTCAATATTAGCCTTGATTGTAGCCTTCTCACTGTCTGCGAACTTGCTGCCGTCCTTGTGCTTGACTTCGTCTTCATCGACTCTGTTCTTAGCGCTCGCAGCCGCGTCCTGGATAACAGCTTTGGCAATATTCTGCTCCGCCTTTAGCTTCGCAGCTTCAAACTCAGCCATCGAGTTGCTATCAGAAACTTTTTGGCTAAACGTGCCCGTTAACACTAGAAGTAATTGCCTCTGAACCGTAACTACCTTGAAGTTTACTAATGGCTTCTTGCCATTCCTTTTCCAGTTCCTTGTTGACCTGATCAATTGTAACAATAGCAGTGGCATATGCCTGCATAGTTTATTTCTATTACTTTAATTTAGTTGTAGAATAGAGGCCACGGTCCACATTATTGGTTATATATATTTAGCTATAACATCTGATATAAAGTCATTATCATCATTCGCCAGATGCATTCAATTGATCTTGAATGGTAATGATTTTAAACAAATCCTAACAGCACCAAACAATTTGCTTGCTTGATACCCAACCAAATATTATAAATTTTTTCTTGCGACAGTAGTGGCAAGAGCACGTAAAAGTGCTCTATAAGAAATCCTGTTGATAGATATCTTAGTCTAGCTTCTATGGTATGCTACCAGCAGGATTTTTTGGGCACAATAAAAGAGGCCCTCAGCCTCTTGCCATATATCTTTTGACACTACTCTTCAGATCTATTTAGGAGTTTACTTATGACCTCTCACCTTGATTATATTAAATTTTAGCTCAACATTAAAGACCCTAACCTGAAAATTAACCAGGTGGTCCTGGAAACAATTAATAACGTTGAACCTAATGTGGTTTATTGCACTCTAAAGCTCTTTGCTTGTCCTTATTGTCACTCGCCTCACGTCTGTCACAATGGTCACGCCCGCGTTAAGATCAGATACTTAAGCAGCGCTGCCAGCCAGCCCGTGCTGCTTAAACTAGCTAAAGAGCGCATTATCTGCCAGGATTGTGGGCAAAACGCCATGCCCAAACTGACCTGGTTGACAAGCATTGTGCTATTGCCAATCCCGTTAAGCGCAAAATCTTAACCAGCCTGCGCAACGACTGGTCTATGACCTCGATTGCACATTTTGCCAACGTTTCCGTCAATACCGTCCAGCGCGTGCTGGATCAGTACGCCAGTCCCTTTCATGATGACGACACTTGGCTGCCCGGACACCTGGCCTTTGATGAATTTCGGGGCGTGGGGCGCAAGCTGCACTCCATTGCCCTAGACGGCACTACTCATCAGGTGGTCAAGATCCTGCCAACACGCTATAAGCAGGCCATCATGACCTACTTCAGACATTACCCCGAGCTTGTACGCCGCCGCGTCAAAACGGTTTCCATGGACCTCAACTACTATTATGCGGGCATGGCCAAGGAACTTTTCCCGAATGCTCGGGTGATTCTGGACCGCTTCCACGTCGTCCAGATGCTCAACCGCTCATTTAACGCCTGCCGCATTCAGATTATGAAGCAGTATCCCAGGCTAGTCGCAATTATCGCCTGCTCAAATATTTCTGAAGACTCTATCTCAAGCCCTTTGACCAGCTAGAAAAATTAGGCTGGCAGATGAGGACTACGCGCAAAACTTTCAAGGACAATCTATCTAACCTGCTTAACGCAGCCAAGTACAAAGAATCTAGCGGCTGCCTAGAAGGGGTCAACCGCTAGATCAAACAGATTGAACGCACTGCATACGGCTACCGCAGCTTCAGTCACCTGATGCTCGATCAAAAATATTATCAAACTCTATCAACAGGATGTTTGCCAAAGAGACAAAAAAGCCTTCAATCGTGACAATTGAAGGCTTTTATAAACGGAGACTGAGAGATTTGAACTCTCGCACCGGAATAACCCGATCTACACCCTTAGCAGGGGCGCCTCTTCAGCCACTTGAGTAAGTCTCCATAATGGGCCTAAATGGACTTGAACCATCGACCTCACGCTTATCAGGCGTGCGCTCTAACCAGCTGAGCTATAGGCCCCAAAAAGCGGGTAACGAGAATCGGACTCGCGACTAAAGCTTGGAAGGCTTTCGTTTTACCACTAAACCATACCCGCACAAAATTATTTTGTTAATGGCGCGGGACGGAATCGAACCGCCGACACAAGGAGCTTCAATCCTTTGCTCTACCGACTGAGCTACCGAGCCATCTTACGGTCCATATCGGATTTGAACCGATGATCTCCTCCGTGACAGGGAGGCGAGATAAACCACTGCTCCAATGGACCATATTGCGGGAGGTGGATTTGAACCACCGGCCTTCGGGTTATGAGCCCGACGAGCTACCAGACTGCTCCATCCCGCGATGTTAATATAAAAGTACAAAACCCATCAAATGGACCTTGTAGGACTCGAACCTACGACAGGACGGTTATGAGCCGTCTGCTCTAACCAACTGAGCTAAAGGTCCAAGCTCTAGCAAATAGCGGCGGGGGGGATCGAACCCTCGACCTCCCGGGTATGAACCGGACGCTCTAGCCAGCTGAGCTACACCGCCAATAAAGTAACCACAAAAAGATTACTAATCGGGAAGACAGGATTCGAACCTGCGACCCCCTGGTCCCAAACCAGGTGCTCTACCAAACTGAGCCACTTCCCGTTATATGCACCCTGAAGGATTTGAACCTTCAACCTTCTGATTCGTAGTCAGACACTCTATCCAGTTGCGCTAAGGGTGCGTCATTAAGTGCCGAGGACCGGAGTCGAACCGGTACGGTTGAAACCAACCGCGGGATTTTAAGTCCCGTGCGTCTGCCAATTCCGCCACCCCGGCAAGTAATGAAAGCGGAAGACGGGATTCGAACCCGCGACCCCCACCATGGCAAGGTGATGTTCTACCACTGAACTACTTCCGCATAAATATGTAATGCCGATTATACGATTTGAACGTACGACCCCCTGTTTACAAGACAGATGCTCTACCAACTGAGCTAAATCGGCATAATGTAAATATGGTACAATACTGGCGAATACGGGTGGTGGGACTTGAACCCACACGTCCGAGAACACTAGAACCTAAATCTAGCGCGTCTGCCAATTCCGCCACACCCGCAAAATGGGGCCATGAGTCGTGACGGGCTTGAACCGTCGACCCTCTGATTAAAAGTCAGATGCTCTACCGACTGAGCTAACGACTCGGTATGGAGGATACAGGGCTCGAACCTGTGACCTCCTGCTTGTAAGGCAGATGCTCTCCCAGCTGAGCTAATCCTCCATAAAGCACGGCAGCGTCCTACCCTCGCAGGCAGTCTCCCACCAACTACTCTCGGCGTGAAGAAGCTTAACTACTGTGTTCGACATGGTTACAGGTGTTTCCTTCTTGCTCTTGCCACCGTACTTTTCT